>JAEHCT010000190.1 GCA_020697635.1 Candidatus Bathyarchaeota archaeon | reverse complement strand
CGCATCGGCTCCGCATAGGCGACCGGGCTCCACGACGCCCTCCCAGTGTACCTGAGGCTCCAGTACTCGTCCCTGAAACCCAGCCGCCTGTACAAGGGTATGGCTTTCTGGACCCCGTCCAGCCTGATGCAGCGGATACCACAACCCTCCAGATGCTCCATGGCCCTCTTCATCAGGGCCTCGCCGACGCCTCTCCCACGCATCTCGGGGACCACGATGAGGTTACCTATCCACGCCATCTCGCCGTAGTCGACGGTGACGACGACGCCGACGTCCTCACCGTCCAGCGTTGCCTTGAACATGCCTTCCGGGCTGAAGGCGAGCATGCGCCTGTAATCCGCGTCGGTGAGGCCCCAGCCCACCATGTCGATGAGGCCGAGGAAGAAGCCCTGGTCATCCGGTGTCATGGTGTGGAACGTGATCATGCCTGAAGCTGAGGGCTCTAGGAAATTAAAAGCTGTCATTCAAAGGGCAGGCGGTAGTCAATACTACCGCCTTCCACAGAGATGTGTTTTCAGGGGGGAGGTAGTCAATACTACCGCCCTCCCAATCTAGGGGGTAGTCAATACTACCGCCTAAGTCGGGGCGACGGCCTCTCCCCTGAAGACAACCACATCTGCACCGTAATGCGAAGCCAGCTTCGCGACGGCGGAAGCCGTCCTCCGGTTCCCCGCCACAACCACACTGTACTGTATGCTTCTGCAGTCGGCTAGCTCCTTAAGCCTCCGCAGGTTCACCCAGAACCTCGGGCAGAGCTTAAAGTCTCTGAAGTCGTAGACGACGATCCAGGTGCCCTCCTCGTCGGCGGAGGCGTCCTCGTCCACAATCTGTTGAGCGAGGCTGGCCTGGCTCAAAGCCTGTCAGGGGGTAGTATTGACTACCGCCTAAATCCGATGTGGGAGCAAGAAACCTGTTTCACGGATACAGCACAGAGATAGTTAACCGTCCATCTGGTCGAGGGCATACCCCAGAAGCCCCCTGAAGAACTCCTCTGCGAGCCCTTCTCCTCCACCGACGCCGGGGCACCCCATGTCGACGCCTATAACGTAGACGTCTCCCTGACGCTCCACATAGAAGGGATACATCCGGCAGAGGAGTGCGCGATCCTCGTAGACCATGCAGCCGTTTTCGCCGAGGAACACGCATCTCCCATCTTCTTTCTTCATGACTGCGACGAACTCGCCTTCATCCGTCTGTTCGTAGAAGCCCTGTTCTCCCGCCTCCTCCAGTCGCGTGATGTCCTTCTTGAGCAGCAGTACTCTGCGATCCCAGCCCTCGATGTCTCTACAACAGCGTCCACAGTGGGTGCACTCCCAGCTTAGTCCAGCCGGGTAGTAGAACTCGACGGTTTTTCCACTGTGGTCTAGAGAGCCGCGTAGGTGGCTGGGCTCGTCCATCGCCTAGCCTCTCGCCAGCTCGACGGCCTTCTCGGCGAGCACCTGGAGGGGGTCGACGACGGGCACCGTCAGGTCGCCGTCGTGGAGTACGAGGCTTACCTCGGTGCAGCCACATATGACGGCCTCGGCGCCGGCGTCCATGATCTCGTGGGCTACCCTGTGGAGCAGCTTGCCTCCGGTCTCCAAGTCCCCTCGTTTGATGTACCGGTAGATGGCGTTCATGACGTCCCTCTGGGACTCCCCGGAGGGGGCGACGATCTCTATGCCCTGCTCTCCGTAGCTCTCGTAGAGGCGGCTGGCGAGGGTGCCGTCCGAGGCCAGGAGGCCTGCCTTGCTGACCTTCGGGTGCCTCCGCCTGGTGTCCTCGGCGCTGAGCCTGATCATGTGGAGCACCGGTATCTCCAGGCCCGCCTGGAGCCGGTCATGGAAGTAGTGGGCGGTGTTGCACGGCATGATGATGAAGTCGGCTCCCGCTCGCTGGAGGTTGAGCCCGGTCTCCAGCATCATAGGCAGGGGGTTGGGGCCCTTGCCTAATATGGCTGGGGTGCGGTCGGGGATCTTGGCGTTGCTGTCGATGATGACCCTATAGTGGTCCTGGTCTTTCTCGACGTTGGTCGCCCTGATGATCTTCATGTAAAGGTCGGCCGTGGCCTCGGGGCCCATGCCGCCCAAGATGCCTATGATCTTCTCACCCATGCGTCCTCAGAGATATCCAGTAGTACTACGATTTAGAGGTTATCCGTGTCAGCCCTTCTCGGCGTCCCGGCGACGGCCCTTGATGCCTTCAGAGGCTTGTCGTCTTGTACGGCCCCATGGAGCGGCCCGTCAAGACGTCGTAGTAGTACGACTGGGACATGTTCACGGCTTCGTTCACCTCGAGCATGTTGACGGCCAGGTGCGCCCACTCGAACCTGCTGTCCGGGTCGAAGACGCCTTCCTCGGATGCCTTCACCGCCAGCGCGCTCATCTGGTTCAGGACTCGGCACCTCCCAGGCGTCCCGCGGCTGTCCGTCTCTCCTTTCCTGATCCATGCGTGACATCCCCGGAAGTCCACGTCATCGTCAGGGGGGTCGATCTTGTAAGACGCCACCCGCATGCTCTTCATGAACTCTTCTAGCTCGTTCACTATCCTTGCCTCGTCCGCGGGTCTCCTCAGCACCCTGAAGCTGGTGATGGTGAAGATCTGTGGGTGCCAGGCCCTGACGGTGTAGTGGGGCAGCGACGCCTCCTCGAGGCTGGTGAAGCGGTTGAAGAGCCTCGCCGTGACTTCCATCCATCTATCCGGCTCGACGGTGTAAGCCGCCACCGTCCAGTTGTTCCCCAGCGTGGTGTCCAGACTCATAGCTGTACCTAGATTGGCTTAAGTCAAAAAGACTTTGACGCCGCCTGGCTTTGGGCTGCCTCCTAGTACCTTATCTTTTCTCCGTTCTCCCTGACGTAGGTCTCGTAGAGCTTTATCGCCCGCTGGGTCACGGGCCCGGTGTCTCCGTCGCCGACTGTTCTCCCATCTACCTTGGTAATGGGCCTGATCTCGGCGCCTGTGCCGCAGATGAATGCCTCGTCCGCCGTCCAGAGGTCCTGCAGCGTGAAGTTTCCCTCGCAGGCCTCGACTCCGTTCATGGGAAGAAGGCATAACAGCAGATTCCTCGTAACCCCCTCCAGGGCGCTGGTCGCGCAGGGCGTGTAGACGACGTCGTCCTTGACGATCATGAGGTTCGCGAGGCTGGCCTCGGCCACGTACCCCGCGTGGTCCAGCATTATCGCGTAGTCGGCGCCCGCCACCTGGGCCTCCACCTTGGCCAGCATCAGGTCCAGGCGGCTGTTGGTCTTTATCTGGGCCGGTATGCTGTCAGGCGCCGCCCGGCGGACGCTGGTTACGACTGCGGTGAGGGGCTCACCCATCCTTGTCCCTACCTCCCTTATCCTGATGACTACGCTGGGCTCGCCGCCCAACTCGCCGTACCCCACCCAGGGGGCGAGGTGACAGCCCCTGTAGCCGTTGGCGCGGACGGTCTCGATGACCGCTTCCCTGAACTCGCTGGGGCTCAACGGTATCTTTATGCCCGCTCCCTTCGCGGAGGCGTAGAGGCGCTTCACGTGGGCGTCCAGCTCAACGATCCTGCCGTCGTATACCCTTATCCCCTCGTAAACCGCCCAGCCGTGGGTCACTCCCTCGTCGAAGACGCTGATCTTTGCCTCGCTCTTGGGCACCAGCTCCCCGTTTACGTATATCAAAGGCTCAGCCAACACAATCACCTAACATAAATCAAACTGTGCAAGTGAGAATAAGACGTTTAGGGGCATGACAGGCAAAACGTTCATTAAATAACT
>JAEHCT010000189.1 GCA_020697635.1 Candidatus Bathyarchaeota archaeon | reverse complement strand
TTGTCCATGGATGCTTGCTTGGGTTCAGCAAGGCTCGACTTTATCTTTTCGGTGAACGCTGTTGCCAGGGCGACGAAGCGGTCGGGTTCACAGCTGTTCACGTTGTAGATGTCTAGCCGGTCTCCGCCGACGCCTAGCACATCCAGGCTCTTCTTCATGTAAGCTACGCGGCTCTCAGCCTTCTTGCTGCCGTCGATGTAGTGGCACTGATTCTCGGGGCACGCGAACACGGCCACGCCGTCCGCGCCCAGGTCGAACGCCTTCATGAAGTGCAGGGCGTCCAGCCTGCCGGAGCACGGGACCTTGAGGACGCGTACGTTGTCGGGCACCTTCATCCCCATCTGGCTGGCAAGCTCCGAGGCGTAGCCCGCCGCGCCCTCGCACGCGAAGGCGACGACCACGGGCTCGTCTCTATCCTCCAGCCACTTGGTGGGTTTCAGGAGGCCCTCGATGGCGGGCAGCACCTGTTCGTCCCGGAATAGCCTCAGCTGCATGGCGGCCACGGGGCACGTGGCTGCGCATATCCCGCAGCCGGTGCAGGCCTCGACGCTCACCACGGGTAGCCCGAAGTCGCTCCACGTTATGGCGTCGAAGGGGCAGGCCGACGCGCAGGCTCCGCAGCCCACGCACACGTCCTCGTCGATCACCGCCTTGGTGAGCTCGACCTCGATCTCCTTCTTGGTGAGGAGGGTCGCGGCCTTACCTGTGGCGTAGAGCACCTGGTTTAGGCTGTGCTGTATGTCCATCGGGCCCTGGCATGCGCCTGCGATGTAGACGCCGCCGATGTTGGTCTCCACCGGGCTGAGCTTGGGGTGCTTCTCGTTGAGGAAGCCGTCGGGGTTAAGGTCTAGGCCTATGGCCTTGGCGAGCTCCTCGTTCCCCGCGGAAGCCTCCATGCCGTTGCTCAGCACCAGCATGTCGGCCTCAAGCCTGGCTGGTTCACCGTACTCGTCCAGGTAGTGGAAAACGAACAATTCGCCCTGCATTGAGACGGACTCGGCCTCTCCGCGCACGAGCTTCACGCCTCGCTCCTGGGCCTCGTAGTAGAGCCTCTCGTAGTCCTTGCCGTTGAGCCGTATGTCCTTGTGTAGTATAGTCACGTCTATCTCCGGCCAACGCTTCTTGATGTCCAGGGCGTGCTTCACGGCTACGCCGCAGCATATCCTGCTGCAGTACTCGTGGATGCGGGGGTCGCGGCTGCCGACGCACTGGACCATGACGACGCTGTCCGGTCTCTCACCGTCGCTGGGCTTCAGGAGGGCGCCTCCCGTGGGGCCGCTCATGTCAAGCAGCCTCGCCAGGTGGAGCTGAGTCAGGACGTCGCCGTGCTCGCCGTAGCCGTATATGCCGGTGGGCTCATACAAGTCGAACCCGGTGGCCACGATGACGATGCCCACGCTGAGGGTCTTCTCCTCGACGCCCATTTCCAGGTCTATGGCGTCCACCGGGCACGACTCCGCGACTTCCTCGGGGTTCTCACAGCTCTCCTTGTCAAGGTAGTAGATGCGGGGCAGGCTCTGGTTGCTGGGTATGTACACTGCCTTCCTCTTACTGAGGCCGAGGTCGAACTCGTTGGGAGCCTCGCCCTCGCATACCTCGGCGCACACGCCGCAACCTATACACTTGTCCATGTCTATGTACCTCGGCTCCGTCTCGATGACGGCGCGGAAGTTACCCACGACCCCGACGAGCCTCTTTAGGCGGCTAAGCGTATGAACCTCTATGTTGGGGTGCTGGGCCACCGGGCTCCTGTACATGCAGCGCCTGTGAAGCTCCCCGTGGAACGGCGCGATACAGTTACCGCAGTCCAGGGAAGGGAAACAGGTGCCGAGCTGCGGCGTCTTCCCACCTAGCCACGGCTGCCTCTCCACCAGGTGCACCTTGAAGCCCTGGTCCGCGAGCCTAGTGACCGCCTCCATCCCCACCAGTCCGCCGCCTATGACGAGAGCGGCCTGCTCGATGGGTATCTTCTGAGCCTTGACCTCCTCCAGGCTACCGACTCGGTTCACCGCGGCCCTGAGGAGTATCTTGGCTTTCTCGGCGATTATCTCGTCGCCTGCATCGGCGACGCAGAGCTCGCTTATGTCGATGACCTCGATGAGGTACTTGTTGATGCCTACGTCGACGGCGGCGTTCTTGTAGGCCTCCTTGAACAGCCTTGGACGGCATGAGGCGAACACGACGCGGTTGACCTCGTTGTCCTTGATCCACTTCTTGAACCTGGCTAGATCGTTGTCCGTGGGGCCGTAGTTGCCGGAGTCCACTGCGGCTACGCCGGGCAGCGTCTCCGCGTACACGGCTAGGCCGCCGACCTTGGCTGATGTGTCCGGGCTGGTGCCCCAAGGCGATACTACTACTCCTATCTTCATCTCTATGCCTCCTTCACCTTGGCCTCCAGTTCACCCAGCGCCTCCAGGAACTGGGTGACCATGGTTCCGCTCGACTCAAGTATCTTGATGGGGGTCTCGACGCCCGTCATCTTGAAGAACTCATCTATGATCTGCATCTGGCCCTTGCTGCGGTCAGTGCCTTTGAGGAAGTGGCACCTGTCCTTGACGCAGCCCACAAGCATCACGGCGTCGGCTCCCATCCTTACCGCGTTGAGCACGTTCCTGAGGCTCAGGTTGCTCATGCAGTTGACGTAGACGGGTACGAAGCTGCTGGTGTAGGTCTCGCCTGTGAAGCCCGCCGTGTCCAGAAGGTTGTAGCCGCAGTCGTCGCAGCAGAAACCCATTATCAGGAGATCGTCCCCCTTCTCCTCGAGTATCGCCTCCACCTGGGCGTGGATGAGGTCGTACCCATAGTTGGGGGTCTCAAGCGCACGGGTCGGGCAGCTGCTGACGCAGAGGCCGCAGCTCTGGCATAGCTCGGCGTCGAACTGGGGGTACTCGTCCTCGGGGATGGTTATGGCCTCATAGGGGCACACGCTCCTGCAGATGCCACATCTGCCGCAGTTGTCCTCGATGACTACCGGGTGGTTAGCCTTCTCCGCGTCGGTGCTCAGGTGGGCTCCGCTCATGTAGGCCGCGGCCCCGGCCTGGGCGATGCTGTCAGGGATGTTCTTGGGGCCCGTGCACGTGCCTGCGATGAAGACTCCCGGGGCGCGGGTGGTTATGTTGGCGACCTTCTCGTCGACCTCCTTCATGAAGCCGCTCTCCGCGAGCTCCACGTTGAACAGCTCCGCGAGCTCGGCCGATCCCTCGCTGGGCTCCATGCCCGTGGAGAGGACGACCATGTCGGCGTCCAGACTCTTGGGCTCACCCATGCCGTCGGTGTACTCTATTCCCATGGCGTCGCCGTGAGGCGATACGCTCGTTATGTCGCCGTGGGCGAAGCTTACTCCAAGCTCCTTGGCCTCGTTGTACATGGCCTCGAAGCCGTAGCCGCTTGCGCGGATGTCCCTGAAGAGTACTGTGATCTCGGCTCCCGGATTCTTGAACTTCTTTATGACCGTGGCGTGCTTAATCGCGGCCATGCAGCAGTACTTGCTGCAATCTCTGTTGTACTCGGGGTCCCTGCTTCCGACGCACTGGACCATCACGATCCTGCCGGGGGCCCCGGCGTCGCTGGGCCTCATCACCCGCCCACCTGTGGGGCCTATGGGGTCCAAGAGTCTAGCCAGCTGATACTGGGTTATTACGTCGGGTAACCCATAGCCCCACTTGGGTATGCCTACAGGGTCGAAGTCCTTGAACCCTGTGGCCAGTATCACTGAGCCCACCTCGATGGTCTTGTCGCCGGGCTTTTCCTCGT
>JAEHCT010000188.1 GCA_020697635.1 Candidatus Bathyarchaeota archaeon | reverse complement strand
ATGATCTCCTCCAGCTCCTTCATCTGGTGGGGGCTGTAGCCGACGGCGGGCAGCAGCTTACCCAGGTGAGGCCAGAGCTCGTAGACCTCCTTTATGGTGCCCTTCGTGTAAGGCCGCGGGTCAACGATGTCGGCTCCCTTCTCCATGGCCTTGATAGTGGCTGCGCCGTACCTCATCTCGCCGTGGGTGAGGGTGGGCCCGTCCTCGATGACCAGCACACGTTTCCCTCTGAGGCTGTCCTCGTCCTCGGCGGTGATGACCATGTTGGCGGTCACTATCTTGACGTCCGGGTTGATCTTACGCACGTTCTCCTTTACCTTCTGGACGTTTGACGGGTCCGCGGTGTTCACCTTACTCACGACCACTACGTCGGCCATCCTCACGTTGGTCTCCCCGGGATAGTATCTGAGCTCGTGGCCCACCCTGTGGGGGTCGACGATGACTATTTGGAGGAGGGGCTCGTAGAACGGGAAGTCGTTGTTTCCTCCGTCCCATATCACCACGTCGGCCTCCTCCTCGGCCGCCCTCAGTATGTCCGCGTAGTCGACGCCGCTGTACACGACTGCCCCCATGTCTAGGTGGGGCTCATAGTCCTCTCGCTCCTCGATGGTGCAGTCGTGGCGGTCGAGGTCCTCGTAGGTCTCGAACCTCTGGACCCGCTGCTTGACCAGATCACCGTAGGGCATGGGGTGGCGTATAACCACCACCCTGTACCCTTCGTCCCTGAGGAGGGAGACGAGCCACCTGGAGGTGGGACTCTTACCGCTGCCGGTGCGGGAGGCGCATACGCTGATTAGGGGCTTACTCGGCTTGATCATCGTGTCTCTCGGCCCCAGCAGGACGAAGCTGGCGCCAGCAGCCTGAACCTCGGCGGCCTTGTCGTGGAGGTAAGTCGCCGAGACGTCGCTGTAGCTGAAGAAGGCCTCGTCGACCTCGTGCTCCTCGATGAGTCTGGTGAGCTGGGTCTCGGGATAGATCCTTATGCCGTCCGGGTACCTAGGGCCTGACAGCTCCGGGGGGTAGATTCGTTTCTCGACGCCGGCCCCTGTGTCGAGATCTGATATCTGGGCGGCGGTGAAGGCGACCACCTCGTATCCTGGGTTGTCTCTGAAGAAGGTGTTGAAGTTGTGGAAATCCCTTCCCGCGGCCCCCATGATTATTGCTTTACGTGCCATTGAATGTCATTTAAGGTTTGAGCGGGGACCAATAAAACAGTATCCTTTAGGACAAAACACGTTTATATTGTCTCATATGGGACACGATTATATGCTATGAAAATTCGTCACTTACCGCTTTTTGAGCGAGCGTGCCTAGTATAGATTCTCCGTTCAGTTATCCTATATTCTATTAACAGTAGGAAATATGGAAGAGACTTGTTAATTGAAAAGAGGGGTGGAGGGCAGCATTATTTTTCCCATGTTTTCTGGGGGGCTAGGTTCGCCGCCCTCCATCGGTAATTTCAAGTTCATGGTATAAGGATTATGAAACATTAAGGATGGTATAGGGTGCACCATGGGAAGTGACGCCTTTTGGTGAACCCTATCACTAGGGATGAATGAAACCATGTGCGACATACTCATCAAGAACGGAACAGTCATCACGATGGACCCGGACCGCCGCGTGTTGATGGACGGCGCCGTCGCCATCAAAGAAGACAGGATAATCGACGTGGGAGAGACCCATGAGCTAACCCGAAGCTATAGCGCCGACACCGTGATCGACGCCGATAAGATGGTGGTGATGCCGGGCCTCATGGACGGCCACAGCCACGCCGGCCACAGCCTCCTCAGGAGCCTAGGCATGCACAACGAGACCTGGTACAAGGCCTGCGAAGTCGTATACGCGGAAGGCTCAACCGAGGAGTTCTGGGAGGCAGACGCCCTTCTCCTCAACCTGGAGCGCCTAAAGTTCGGCACCACCTGCGGCGTCACCTTCCTCGGCGGAGGCGACAGCATAATGCGCAGCGACGACCCTGTCTACGCCGGCAGACACTGCGACGCCGTCGAGAAGATCGGGATCAGAGCGTTCCTCGCAGTCGGGCCTAGGAGGCCGCCGTTCCCTTCCCGGTACGCTTCGTGGGGAGGAGACGAGAAGACGGTGCAAATGGTCGGCTTCGAGGAACAGATAGACACATGTGGGGAAGTCATCGAGACCAACCACGGGAGAGCCGGCGGCAGGGTGAACATAGCCATGATGCTCCCCACGCCCCACCCCGAGAGGAAGACCATCAAGGGAGCCGAGCTGGAGAACCTCAAGCACAGAGCCAAAGCCGCCTACGGGCTCTCCGAGAAGCACGGCCTCATGTTCACCATGGACGGCCACACCCGGGGAACCGTCATGTTTTGTCACGAGGAGCTGGGCATAACCGGGCCCCGGTCGCTGTTCAGCCACAGCACAGAACTCACCGACGAGGAGATCAGTATATGCGCCGAGACTGGCACCAAGATCGCACACAACCCCAGCGCCGTCGCCTCCATGATCGCAAGGTGCCCGGTGCCCGAACTGTTAGACGCCGGCGTCACCGTCGTCATGGGAAGCGACGCCGGGGCTCCAGACAGGAGCTTCGACATGTTCCGCCACATGTTCGTGGCCATGCGGTACCACAGGGGCCACTTCAGGGATAGCAGGGTGCTGCCCCCCGGGAAGACCCTTGAGCTGACCACCATAGACGGCGCCAAGGCGTTCAGGCTGGACGACCAGATCGGGAGCCTGGAGCCCGGTAAAAAGGCGGACATGATACTCGTGGACATGAGGAAGCCCCACCTTTACCCGCTGAACATGCCCGTGGACAGGGTCACCTACTATGCCAACGGCGGCGACGTGGACACGGTGATCGTGGACGGCGAGATCCTGATGGAGGGCAGGGAGGTCAAGACCGTGGACGAGGAGGCGATACTGGAGATGGCACAGGAGGAGGTAGAGGCCGCCGTGGGCCGCAGCGGCATGAAGACCCTCTTCGACACCACGGATAGGTACTGGGGACACAGCAGGTACTAGAACCCTTTATACCACTACATCCACCATGACAGGAGAGGCTTACACCGTGGAGGAGACCATAGAGTCCAGGACGCTGTACAAGGGCAGGAACTTCAGCTTCAAGACGGACAGGGTGAGGCTAAGCAACGGCAGGGAGACCGTCAGGGACATCGTGGACCACCCCGGCGCAGTGGCCATAGTGCCGGTCGATGGGGAGGAGCTTGTACTCGTGCGCCAGTACAGGTACGCCACCGGCAGGAAGCTGCTGGAGATACCGGCGGGCACACTGGAGCCGGGCGAGGATCCCTACGGCTGCGCCGTCAGGGAGCTTCAAGAGGAGACGGGGTACGCCGCCAGCGCCTGGAGTAGGCTCCTCAGCTGCTACATGGCGCCCGGGTACAGCAGCGAGGTCATCCACTTCTACGTCGCCGAAGGTCTGAGCCAGGTGGGTATGCACCCGGAGGAAGACGAGAGTATCACAGTCGAGCGCCATGGCTTCGACGAAGTCGTCAAGATGATCGAGGACAACGAGATAAGGGACTCCAAAACCATAACGGGAGTGTTGTCGTACCTTACGAGATCAATAGCTTAACGTTTCTCACGCATGAAAACCATGTGGATTAACATTCGATGCTATTCTTGGTGAAGAGGAGGTTCTGCGCCACGCGCACGCATGCAGAGATGAGAACCGAGTCAGATGCACATAGGCTGGCTTACAGAGATGTGAGGCGAGGAAACATTATTGAACGCCGTGTTCAGGGCTTCCCAATTCTCATCG
>JAEHCT010000187.1 GCA_020697635.1 Candidatus Bathyarchaeota archaeon | reverse complement strand
CAAGCACATCGAAGCTGAAGCCGCAGGTGATCCTCGGGTCTATAACCAGGCCGGCGGTGTTGCTCGGGTCTGCGGAAATCTTGTAGAAGAGATAGTTAAACGCCGCAGGCTCCGTCTTGTCTGCGGCGTACAGGACAATGGGCTCGCTGCCTCTTTCCTCGAACTCCATCTCCGCGTAGCCTGGGCCCATGCCCTTTATGTTGCCGCTGAAGGCGTCGGCGAGGAGGTCCTGGCCGGCGCCGTGGAGCTTCATCTTCTTGGCCTTGTCGGCGCATGCCATGAAGGTGTCCCATGCGAGCCTGTGGATGTCCTCGTTGTTCTCGCCACGGCTGTGGGTCATGAGGAGCTCGGTGTCATCTCCGGCGTGGAAAACGTAGTAGCTGTTTATGAGGCCGGTCTCCTGGGCCTCAGCCATCCTGGCCTCGGCGACGTCGAGCAGCGGCTTAGGCACGACGACGTGGCCCGGTATGCTGCCGATGTCTGCCTTGATGAGGGAAACAGTGGTCTTTACCATGTCAATCTCACTATTGAATACGGCTCTGGTATATAATAATGCATGAGCCGGGTAGACGCTAAGACGGGGGACCGTTTTTGCTCCAATCAGGCGTCCTTGCCTCGGGGAAGCTGTCGCTCCTAGGCGAGTACGGCTTGATGTCCACAAGGGGGGAGCCCTCGATGGCGTCCAAGCCCCTGACCGTTAGCTCGCAGCCATCGACGCCCACGAGCTCGACCACGGTGTGCCCGACCGGGTTGGGCCTCGAGGGGCTCCTGCACGCGTAGACGCCTCTGAGCGTGTTCACCCCGTGCCTCCTCGGGTAGACCTGCAGCGTGCCCCTGTGCCCGGCGTCGTCTCTCTCGTGGAACCAGTAAAGTATTATAAGGTGGCTGTAGCTCTCGACCCCAAGGAGCCCGGGGCAGAACTCCTCGTACACCCTGATGGTTGAGAGATCGCCGTCGACCCTGGTGACCACCCCTATGAACCTGACCTCTCCACTGCCCATGGTTTACCTATGGGGCATTGGGACTCTATGTGTCTTTCCAAGAGTTATTATTAGGGAGACATCCGTATTCAGTTGATTGCTATGAGCAGGGTTTCCGTCGTGAAGTCACCCGGCAAGCCGGGCGACGAAGAAGTATACGGGATGGTCAAGAAGAGCGTCGACCTAGTCGGCGGCATGGAGTCCATAGTGAAGCCCGGCCAGACGGTGGCGCTTAAACCCAACGTCGTGACGGGTAGGGTTACGGCGCCCGGCGTCACCACGGACAAGAGGGTTGTGGCGGCGATGATAAGGCTGTGCCAGGAGGCGGGGGCAGGCAAGGTGCTGGTGGTGGAGGGGGCAGGGTACTTCACCGAGACCGCCAAGGCGCTGGAACTCAGCGGCATAAAGGAGATGGCGGAGGCCATGGGCGCCGAGGTCGTCGACGTGGACAGGAGCGAGCCGGTGGAGCTTGAGGTGCCGAGGCCCCTCATAACAGACAAGATAAGGGTGTCCAAGAGATTCATGGACGCAGATGTCCGCATCAACCTCCCCGTCATGAAGACCCACGACCAGCTCCTGGTCACCCTCGGCGTCAAGAACATGAAGGGCGTCATGCCGAAGCCCATGAAGCGTCGCTTCCACGCCATCGGCGTCGTGAAAGGCATCATAGACCTCAACAAGACGGTGCCCATCGACCTCACCGTGCTGGACGCCATAGTGGCCATGGAGGGGCTTGGCCCCAGCTTCGGCCCCAAGGTGGAGCTGAACACGGTCGTCGCGAGCAAGGACGTGTGGGCCCTAGACAGGGTCGCCAGCAGGATGATGGGCTTCGAGCCCGAGGAACTGGACTACCTGATGGAGGCCGCAGAGCACGGCCTCTACGACCCAGCCGAGGAGCCCGAGGTCGTCGGAGAGCCACTATCTAGCTACACCCACAGGTTCGAGAGGCCGCCCACGGACCTGGAGTTCGCCGAGGGCGTCACCGTCATAAGCGAAGGCGCCTGCAGCGCGTGCCGAGGCACCATCCACAGCGTCGTCTACGACCTGGAGCAGATGAAGAAGATGGGCGAGATAAGGGACCTCTTCATCGTCGTCGGCAGCAACGCGGAGCCCCCCGGCGACCTACCCAACACGCCCATTATCATGGGAACCTGCCTCAAGAAGTATGAGAACCAGGGATGCTACGTGGAGGGATGCCCACCCAACAACGACAAGATGCTCGCAGCCATAAGACAGGTCTGCGACATCGAATAAATTTTCCCGATATGACCCGTGGCAGGTCATATTAACAAGGTCTCAAGGACTAAAAATCAGACTATGTTGTATGTATCTTTCAGGGAAAAATAATTTAATCGATGCGACAGACATCTTATAGGTGTAAAAATTGTTAGCAGTAAAGTCAAGGAAGATCCACACCATCACAGATGGCGTGGTCGACGGCATAGTCCTCATCGACGAGGGAAAGATCAAGGACGTAGGACCAGATGTCGAGGTACCCGACGGCGTCAAGACCCTGAAGGCCAGGGTGGTGACGCCCGGTCTCGTCGAGGCCCACTGCCACATAGGCATATGGGAGGAGACCATCGGCTGGGCAGGCAGCGACGGCAACGAGATGACCGACCCCGCGACGCCCCACGTGAGGGCGCTGGACGGCATCAAGGCCAATGCCGACGAGGGAGGGCTCGTGGCCGCCCTCCAGGAGGGCGTCACCACGGCGCAGGTGCTGCCCGGTAGCGCCAACGTCATAGGCGGCTACGGCGTGGTAATCAAGACGGCGCCGAGGGCCACCACCGACGAGATGGTGATCAGGAGCCCAAGCGGTATGAAGATAGCCTTCGGCGAGAACCCCCGACGCGTCTACGGAGTCGAGCAGAAGAAGATGCCCAGCACCCGAATGGGGGTCGCAGGCGTCCTCAGGGAGTGGCTCCAGAAGACCAGGAACTACGTGGACAAGCAGGAGATGTTCAAGGACGATCCAGAGAAGCAGCCGGAGCATGACATCAGGCTGGAGGCCCTCGCCCCTGTGCTAAGGAAGGAGATACCCCTGAGGGCTCACGCACACAGGGCGGACGACGTGGCGACCGCGATCCGCATATGCGAGGAGTTCGACGTGGAGATGAGCTGGGAGCACGCCACCGAGGGACACAGGATAGCCGATTATATAGCGAAGAAAGGCGTCCCAGCGGTCTGGGGGCCCAGCCTCACCGCCCGCGGCAAGTGGGAGATGAGGGAGCTGAGCTATGACACCCCACGGATCATGCACGAGGCGGGAGTCAAGTTCGCCATACAGACGGACGCCGTTGGAAGCACCATCAGGTTCCTGCCGCTGTGCGCCGCCTATAGCGTCAAGCACGGCCTCCCCTACGACTACGCGTTGAAGGCCATAACCATAGTGCCCGCCGACATACTGGGTGTAGCCGACCGGGTCGGCAGCATCGAGGTCGGCAAGGACGCAGATCTGAGGCTGCTGAGCGGCGACCCCCTAGACGTGATGACCAAGGTGCAGAAGGTAATCATCGACGGCGAGGTCGTGCACAGCCTGTGACCCGCCACGGGTTACCCCTCTCTGGAGATGAGTGAACGTGCTGGCTCTCGTCAACGGGAAGATACTGACCATCACCGACGGGGTTATAGACAAGGGGACGGTCCTCGTCGAAGGCGGCAAGATAGTCGAGGTGGGACGGGACGGCAAGGGACCGCAGGGCGCCGAGGTGGTGAACTGCCGCCGCAAATGGATCATGCCGGGCCTAGTTGAGGCCCACTGCCACATAGGCATATGGGAGGAGTCCATAGGCTGG
>JAEHCT010000186.1 GCA_020697635.1 Candidatus Bathyarchaeota archaeon | reverse complement strand
CTTCAATAGGGTCCTGGATTCTCATCTAGGGATAGGTTAGCCTTGTAATCATCCTGTGGGATATGTGTGCCCGATGCGTACATGTAGGTGATGAGTTCTGCAGGGCGATCATTCCCGGCTAAGATTCTTAGAATTGACGGGATAAATGACATCTTAAAAAATGCTTTAGTAATCTGTCGCCTATCATTAGATCGCCTTGACTAGAGTAAAGATAACTGTGTTCAGGCGTGTGGACCCTTCAGTCATATTCGACGGGGAGGTGCCTAACATGCCTGGCACCGATAAGCCCTACACCAAGTGCACGGCGTTCGAGGAGGGACAGGAGTTCATCGTCGATGACAGCCTGGCTAAGCCCGAGGGGTTCTGCGGCTGGGCTTGGAGAGACATCTACAAGGACCTGTCGATCCTCAGGTTCGGAGGCAACTTCTGGCAGAACTGGATGAAGCCCGGTGAGATGCTGAGCTGCTGCACGGACGGAGTCAGGCCCGTCAGCTTCAAGATGGAGCGGCTGGAAGACTAGCCCCATTTTTTTTCACTATTTTTTCAGGGAGGCAAGCTCTTCTTCTATCTCGTCTTCCGTGAGAGGCCGGGGGTAGTTGTAGAAGGGCCCTGAGGGGCGCTCGTTGTAGAAGGGGCGGTTGCACCCGGGGCACCCTGTGGTCATGAACACCACGCCGTCACCGAGAACAGAGTCCAGGTCTACTCCGCCGTAGCCGGTTATCCTGCCGTCTAAGTCGAAGCTCAGGTCCTCCAGAGACGCGTATCCGTTTACTATTAGGTGCCTGGCGGCCTGCAGCCGCCTATACTTATCCATCTGGGGCGGGGGGAGGCTTTCCAGCCTTGTGCCGGCGAGGGGCGTGAACGCGAACAGCACCGTCTTGACCTTAATGGCGTGGAGCATCTGGACGAGCTCCGCGGCCTCCCTCTCGGTCTCGCCGAGCCCTACGATGAGGTTGCTGCCCACGTTGCCTTCGCCGAAGACTTCAACCGCCGCCCTTAGAGCTTTCATGTGCCGTTCCCATCGGTAGGGTCCCTTGACGTCGCGTCCCTTTATCTCGTCGAAGATCCTCGGCGTGGCGCCGTCTAGGGGTATGCTTATCATCTCGGCGCCTGCCTCCCTGAGCCTGAGGAGGGACTCCTTGTCGACGGGGCAGGTGTCCACCGAGACGGGTAGACCGGTTTCGCTCCTCAGCAGCCTCACCAGGTGTATGGTGTCGTCGAGGAAGCAGTGGTAGTTGATGACTTGGACGCAGATGCGTTCCAGCACGTCCAGGGCGGGCTTACTGAAGCCTTCCATGACCCTGTCGAGGGGGTAGTCAGGCCACACGACCCGGGAGAGGTGGTCTCTCTTGGCGTGGTGGTCCCTGGCTTGGGCGCAGAAGCTGCAGTTAGCTAGGCAGCTTCCCTCCGTGTAGGTCATGAGGTAGGCGGTGGTGGGGGGCACGCTGAGCCTGTACGTTAGTAGGCCGAGGACGCTAGCCGTCCCGACGCTCACCCTCACTCTTTCCGGTGCCAAGTCATAGTTCATGGGTGCGGGGGCGTTATGAAGGTTTACTCTGCCCCGAGGACGCCGAGCAGCTCGGAGAGGCGGGATATCTGTGTCACGCCGTCGAGGCTGAGGCCAGTGGACGCGTCGTGGCTGTAGCTGGCCCAGTTGCCCTGGTCGATACGCTTGATGAGGACCGGGTGTATCCCGGCGTTGATGGAGCCCTCGACGTCTACCTCCATGTCCCCGACGTACACCGCCTCGCCGGGGCTGACGCCTGTCCTGGTGAGGGCTTCATGGAATATGCTTGGGTCGGGCTTGGCGGCTCCGTGCTCGTCCGAGACCACGACGGCGTCGAAGAGGCCTTCTATGCCGAGTTCATTGAGGAGCTCGTGTATCCTGGGGGCATGCTCCCAGTTTGTGACTAGGCCGACCTTGTAGCGTCTCCTCAGGGCGTCTATCACGCTCCTGGCGTCGGCGTCCAGGTACATCCCCTCGTGCCACACCCTGATTATGGAGTCTACGAGAGGCCGGATCTCTTTTGAGGGTACGTCTACGCCGAGGATGTGTCCCAGCGCCTTGACGCGTCTCATGAAGAGGGTCATCCCGGGCTCCATGTACTCGGGCTCGGGGGCGTTGAAGAGGGTCTCCAGGTGCGTCTTGAACTCGTCCAGAGATGCTGCGGCGCCCTTCTGGGTCATCTCGCTGTGGAATGCTTGTACCCAGTTCTCCCACGCGGCGTCTACGTCGTCTGAGAGTAGGAGGGTGCCGTGTAGGTCGAAGAAGACGCCTCTGATGTGGTCCATTTTCCTTGGATAGGGTTGACGGGATAAAAACGTGTGGGGTGGATGGAGTTCGAGGGGTCGACGCGGGTGAAGAAGTCTTCACAGGCTATCTTCTGGGGCTCCACTTGGCCGGATACCTTGCAGACGATGAGGAGGCTGTCGCGTGGTGCCTGGTTATCCTTGAGCGCCCTCAGAAGGGCTGAGAGCATGGATTCTACTCGTTTGGGATGGGCTGTATCTCCATTATCACCTGGCCCGCTGGGTCGGGGCACTCCACGTGCCACGTCCGGGGTATCCAGTCGTCTGGCTCGTCTAGCTTCCTCTGCTTGGCGGGGAGCAGCGGCAGTATGGCGTTGAGGGCCCAGAGGCAGAAGGTTCCTTCTGGAGTGCTGAGTTTGCCGCCGCGGACTATGAAGTAGTCGCCTACCTGCATGGTGTCACAGTGTCCCTTGATCTCTTTGCAGACTATCTTGAGGTCTTGCATGGGTGTTTCCTTGGCTCGTCTGGGAGGGTAAAAGGGTATTGGGCGGGTGGAATTTTCCAGTCAACGACGGAATAAAGGGTGTGGCGTGTGGCTTTCGTATCTTTATTAGTGTTTTGGGCTTATCCTGTTTGATTTTCTTTGGCTGGGAAGAAGCGCAGTTTGTTGTTTCGCGTTGCTAACTATGGTAGTGACTCAGTGATGATACACGCGGCGGGTAGCATGAGGGGAACCATGATAGGGAGGTGAGGAAGGAGTTCGTGTTGAGCAACATGGAGATCGGGTTGATCACCGCGATACCGAGCCTGGCTTCGGTGTTGTTCACGCTTCCGGTGGGGTGGATGAGCGACAGGTACGGTGCTAGGGAGGTTGTGGACGGCTCGCTTTCCTTCAATCAGGACCTGTGCTTCGGCCGTGGTCTCTGCGTCAGCACCTGTCCCACCAATGCGATAACATTGGTCGATAAGTAAACAGCACTGTACTCTTTCTTCATCCATAAATAGTCAAATATTCGTAAAATGCGTGAAGATGAGAAAGAAAGTATGTTCGCGAAGCGCATGCAATCCAATTAATATAAATTTAACAGGAGAGGGTGATGAAATATGAAGAATGATGAGTGTACAATCATTATCTCATCTAATGACGGCAAGATATATCAAAGCGTCCGTAAGGAGAAGAATGGCTGGATGCAGACCGTCACTTCTAACGGAAATGTCCATCCCATGACCGCCGAACAGCTATTATCACACATACTACCCGCACTCGCATTTGGACACGCTACCATCAAAGTGGTACCCGATAAGGGTGTTAAAGGAGTATAAGATAACGACCGATATTTGCACTACCTCATTACAAAGATGTTATATATCAAATCATCCAGGCGCGCGTAGCCTCACGTAGCAATCCAGTGACAATAACAAATCTAAATTTCGAGTTATTACCTAGCACACGACTTGATAACCATATGACTGATTCAAACATTCTCTAGGTGAGTATTGAAATTCAGTTATTCCATGTGACAAGGATATTGAAATTCTCACT
>JAEHCT010000185.1 GCA_020697635.1 Candidatus Bathyarchaeota archaeon | reverse complement strand
CTTGGGGAGAAAGAGGTTCTCGTTGGAGTCCAGCTTGACACCGCCATTAGCCTGGTTTGCCTTGTAGGGATTCACCAGCTCAGAGTCCTTGTAGAAGCCTTCGAGGGGCATCATCTGAACCTCCCCTCAACGGCTAGGCCGTGGCTCGGCAACCCTTCCGCGTCTGAGAGCGCTTTGATGTGGCTTCTGACGTTCCGGAGGCCCTCCAAAGTTGATTCAACGACGGTCACGGGCTTAAGGTAGTCCATGACCGTGATCCCGGGGCTGATCTTGGCGTAGCCTCCCGTGGGCAGGACGTGGTTGGCGCCCATGCAGTAGTCCGTTGAAGCGACCGGCGTGTATGGGCCTACCTGGATGAGGCCCACCGATGAAACCTTTTCCGCAACCAACTGTGGGTCGGCGGTCATCACCTCAAGGTGCTCTGGAGCCAACGCGTCGGCGAACTCCACAGCCTCCTCCAAGCTATCAACGACATAGATGAAGCCGCCTTCGCCTAGAACCTCCTCTACGACGCTCATTCGTGGGGCCTTGGCCGCCGATTCGCTGAGTAGCCGCTCGGCCTCTTCGGCCAATCTTGGGGATGTGGTTACCAGCCCAACCAACCCTCCGGGCCCATGCTCGGCCTGGCTTATCATATCTAGAGCGATGAGCCGCGGGTCGGCGGCGGCGTCGGCTAGCACGAGCACCTCGCTGGGCCCTGCGGGCTTGTCAACGGCAACTGCGTCAGAGACGGCGGCCTTCGCTGCGGTGACGTACTTGTTCCCGGGGCCGACGATCTTGTCTACACGGGGGACGGTCTCCGAGCCGTAGGCCATGGCGGCGACTGCCTGGGCGCCGCCCAACCTGTATACGCGGTCTACGCCGCATATGTCGGCCGCCACGAGGGTCAGCGGGTTTATACTCTTGTCTTTGCCCGGAGGCGTGCACACAACGATACGGCCCACCCCCGCCACTTTGGCGGGTACAACGTTCATAACGAGGCTGCTCGGGTAAGCGGCCTTACCGCCGGGCACGTAACAACCCACACTGCCGAGGGGCTTCACAGTGCTTCTCACGTTGACGCCGTCCAGCTCTACGATGAACGTGAGCCCCTTGAGTCTCTCTGACTCGACGGTTTCCAGCCTCCTCTTAGACTCCTTCAAAGCGGCGACCTGCTCCTCCGTGACCATGGAGTAAGCTTCTTCCACCTCGTCCACGCCGACCATCAATTCGCCGGTCGTTAGGCTGACTCCGTCAAACCTCTCCGTAAAGCGTATCAGCGCGGAGTCTCCCTCAGCCTTGACACTCTCCAGTATGGGGTTGACGACGTCAAGCAGCTCTCCATCGGCGGAGGCGTTGGGCCAGCGGTTGTCAAGCAGGTCCGTTGGGAGATCCTTGTACACCCTCATACCGGCCCCCCGTTGCCCGTCGCTATCTCCTCCAAGGGTAGAACCTGCCTGGGCTCGTACACCACGAGCCCCTGGGCGAGGGCCCTCAAGGTGGGAAGCATCTCGATGAACCTTTCCTTGTCGATTACGGTGTTCACGGCGCACCAATCGGGGTCGCTCAGTTCACTGATGGTAGGCCGCTTGAGTGCCGGCAGCTGCTCCAGCAGGGGCTTCAGGTTGCTCCGCTTCACGTTGGCGAATATGTGAAGCTTCTTCGCGCCGTCCACGGCGCCTCGGAGCAGCGTCAGTATGTCCATTATCTTCACCCGTTTACCGGGGTCACTCAGGCTATCCCTGTTGGCGATGAGGAGGGCGCTGGTCCTCATCACCTCCTCGATGACCTTGAGGCCGTTCTGCTGCAGGCTCGTCCCTGTGTCCACCACCTCCAGTATGGCGTCGGCGTCCTCGGGGGGCTTGGCCTCCGTGGCTCCGAAGCTCAGGTAGACCATGACCCTCTCGTTTTCCCCGATCCGCCACCAAGGCGTCACGACGACGGGTTCAGCGCCCCCGTAGAGCTCCCTGTAAGCCGGGTTAGCCTTCAGGTACTCCTTGGCGGCGTTGAGGTACTCCGTGCTGATCCTGAGCACCTCGCCCCGCTCGGCGCTTCTCCGAACCAGGTCGGAGAGGCTGTCAACCATGATAAGAGTCTTGGGCACGGCTAGCACGAGCCGCACCTTGCTGTACTCTAGGTCGAGGAGGACCTCGACATCTGCCTTGTTCTCGGCCACCCAGTCCCTTCCGCTGATGCCGACATCCTGGACGCCCTCGCTGACGTAGGTGGGTATCTCCTGGGGCCTGAGTATCTTGAGCTCGATCCCCGGGTCGTTGATGCCGGGCCGGTAGGTGCGGTCCTGTCCGCTTATCTGGTAACCGGCCCGCTCCAGCATCTTCATGGTGTCGGTTCCTAGGTGCCCCTTGGGTAGGGCGAACTTCACAACTATCAATCTTCTGTCTCCTGTGGGTTGTCCGGGAGAGGCAAGGAGCCCACTGAAGCCGTCACATGTTTAGAAGGCTCGACAGTGGACCCGGATGGCTGAGAAATCTCGTCCTCACTAGGGATGAACGCGAACGCCCCTAGTGAACCCGCTCCCTCATTTTAACTCCACTAAGGCACCCAAAGAAGGGCCGCGCGATAAAAAGATTTCTAGCGTAATCATGGTAGACTGAAGGGCCGGGTTTGTCTCACCGGTCCGCGACTTTCCCACTTATCGTCGTAGCGTCAGGGTTTGGAAAACCTTTATACGCATAAACGCTGTTCAGAGGGATGCATTAGGCGGCTCTAACCGGAGCAATGATGAAGAAAATGTCCGAGAGAACAGTGATCGACGGAGACGGCCTCATACTGGGCAGACTGGCTAGCATTGTCGCCAAGAGGCTTCTCGCAGGCGAGGCTATAGACATAGTCAACGCCGAGAAGATCGTCGTATCGGGTAAGCGCAAGATGATCATAGAGACGGAGAAGGAGTTCCTCAACGTGGGAGGGTTCGGCAAGGGCCCCATCCACTACAGGCAGCCCCACAGGATGGTGCGCAGGACCATAAGGGGGATGCTGCCCCACAGGAAGAGCCACGGCAGGAATGCTTACCGCCGCCTCAGGGTCCACATAGGCATACCTAGAGAACTGGAGGCCGCCGAGAAGGAAAGCATCCCAGAGGTCCACTTGAGCAAACTGAGCCGCAGGTTCGTGACCGTAGGAGAGATCGCCGAAAACATCGGCTGGAAGAAGTGAGATAGATGTCTAGTAGAAGAAGATCTGTTCTGGCCGTCGGGAAACGCAAGACGAGTAAGGCGAGAGTCGTCATCTCTGATGGCAGAGGCAGGATAAGAGTCAACAACACGCCGATACACCTGGTCGAGCCCTGGATAGCACGTGAGAAGATAATGGAGTCCTTGAGGCTTGCCGGCGACTACGCTAGGAAGGTGGACATAAAGGTCAAGACACACGGAGGAGGCGTCATGAGCCAGGCGGAGGCGGTCAGGATGGGCATCGCCCAGGGACTCGTGAAGTTTACCAGAAGCAAGCGTCTCAGGAACAGGTACATAGAGTACGACAGGACGATGCTCGCAGGCGACGCCCGCCGCAAGGAGTCGAAGAAGTTCGGCGGCCCAGGCGCGAGGCGCAGGAAGCAGAAGAGTTACAGGTAGTTGCGTATGGTTCGAATGATCTCACCCATCGTGGAGAGGAGGGACCGGGTCCGCGAGGGCAAGGGCTTCAGCGGCGAGGAGCTGAAGGCCGTGGAGCTGACACCCGCGAAGGCTAGGAGGCTCGGCATACCGTACGACCCCCGCCGAAAGTCCAGCCACGAGGAGAACGTCGAAGCCCTCAAGGAGTACCTAAAGGAAGCCGAGACGGCGGAGCTAGGGTTCAGGAAGCCGAAGCAGATCTCCAAGCCACACGTCGGAAGGGC
>JAEHCT010000184.1 GCA_020697635.1 Candidatus Bathyarchaeota archaeon | reverse complement strand
TCTTCCCCGGCCCCGACGAATTCTACCGGTGTCACGTGAAGCTGCTCAGCAGAGGCGTAGCCAATACCGATAGTGATATAGAGCTCCGCGACGTGCCCATCGCGACGCAGCAGATCGGGTTAGTGAACATTCCTAACGTCGACGACCTTGTCCTCGTCTCTTTCTTGAACGGCGATCTTCAGGCTCCCGTGATAATCGGCCGGTTATATAATGACACGCAGAAGCCTCCGGACAACAAGATCGACGAGCTGGTCTACGTCGCACCGGCTATGAAAGGCGACGATGATGAAGCGCGGAGGGTCTATGTGGAGTTTCCCAGTGGGATTAAGCTGACGATGACGGAGGACGTCGTGAACTTGGAGGCCGGGGCTACCATTTTGACGATAAACAGAGACGGGAACGTGGAGATCGAGTGCAATGAAGCCGTCTCGATAACGGCGACCGGCGACATGACCTTCAAGGCCGACACCATTACCATGGAGAGCGAAAAGGCCATGGAGTTCAAAGCGGAAAAAACCAAGATGGAGACCAAGCAGGACATGGAGTTCAAGGCGGGGGCGAAGACGACGATAAAAGGAGAGACCGGTGTCTCGATGACGAGCAGCACAAGCATGGACTTCAAAGGCGTGACGGGGGTCAAGATGGAGAGCGACATGACTGTGGATATAAAGGCCGGCATGACGGCGAACATCGAGGCATCCCTACCGTTAACGCTAAAGGGAGCACAAGTCAATATAAACTAACAAAAGGTGTGCATTCATTGAAGGGGGAGAAGCGTCTGAGAAAAGCGCCGCCACGGAGTACACACTGCCATGCAGCGACCCCCCAAACTAGATTATTTATGGTCAAATGGTGAGTACATGTCAAAGGAAGAGCTCAGGAGAGACCTGAAACTGGTTGAACTGGATCTAGGCTACGACCTCAAATCGAGCCCGAGAGGCAGCCTCGAGATCATCGGCGAGGAATACAATCTCGCCCAAGCCATCATCCTGAGGCTTAGGACCATGGAGGGCGAGCTCAGCGAACTCGGCATCTCCAGCTACGGCTCGAGGCTCCACGAACTCATCGGCGAGGTGAACAACGAGAACACCAGACAGCTGGCTCGTAACTACGCCTACGAGTGCGTGTCCCAGGACGCGAGGGTCAGACGGATAGTGGACGTAGCCGTGGAGACCGTGAAGGGAGAGCCTAACAGGATAGACATATTCATCACCGTCGAGCCGATAGGGGGCGGCGAGCTCGTCGAGATTATGTACCCCTTCAGCATGGAGGTGGAGGCATGACGTTTAAGAGGAGAAGCTACGAGGAGACCCGGGACAGCGTAATCAGGCACATCACGGAGGGCGTGGTCAACGAGAGACACGACTACAGGAGAGGCAGGAACAGTTATGTCCTCGACTATCCGTCCGCGAAGAAGATAGAGAAGATAGAGGGATACGTAGACGGGGAGGAGGCGACGTTCGCCGAGGGTACCGACTACCGGTTGAACCAGGCCCGAGTCGAGTGGCTGCCCGAGGGAGCCAAACCCGACCTCGACACGGCTTTCGAGGTCTTCTACACGATAGGTGAGGCCAGGGTCCTCACGGACGCGAACCCGGGCAGCGTCATAAGGACCATAGTGGAGTCCGTGAGCAGGGAGATCGACTACATGTACGCCCAGCTCAGCCATGTCTACGACGCGGGGTACATCGACACGGCCAGCGGCAGCTCGCTGGACCTAACGACCTCCATCCTCGGCGTCACAAGGAAACAGGCAGAGCCAGCGACCGGAACGGTTACCTTCGGCAGAAACACGCCACCACCGGATATAACGATCGAGAAGGAGGCCCACCTGGAGACCGGCCGAGACCGATACGAGCTTAACGTGACGCCGGTCAAATCCATAGTGAAGGTGGAGGCCACCGTGGACGGAGCCGCACAGGAGCTCCAGGAGGGAACTGACTACGCCCTCGACAGGGACCGGGTGAGGTGGCTGCCTGACGGCGGCAAGCCCGACCCCAACACCAACTTCTTCGTGGATTACGTGAGCTACGACTCCATCACCATCCCGGCGGGGACACAGCTCTCCAACTACTCGAGGGTAGCGGAGTTCACCAAGACCTACGAGACTACCGATGAGAGGTCCTTGGAGCGAACCCCCGACGGGAAATGGGAGGCCCAGGTGCCGGTCAGAGCCCTGGAGCCCGGCACCGCGGGGAACGTGTTCGCGGGCTCCCTCGTGGTTATGCCCAGGCCCGTGGTGGGCATCGAGTACATCGTCAACAGAAGCGACATCATGACAGGCGTAGACGTGGAGACCGATGACGACTATAGAGAGAGGGCGAGGCACGCGCTCGAGGTAGCCGGGAAGGCTTCGCTGGCGTCCCTCGGGTCGGCGATAAAGGGCGTCGAGGGGGTCACCTCGGTCCTCATCGACGACATGCCCGAGGGAGTCCAGGGCGTCGTGAAGGTCGTCGTCCAGGGCGGCGACGAAGACGCTGTAAAGGCGGTGATAGACGACACCCGCGCGGCCGGCATCAGGGTAGAGTTCTCGAGACCCAGGATCGTCAACATGGACGTGAACATAACCGTCATCTACGGCTGGGGCGCCTCGCCCACCCGCATCAGGAACGAAGTGGAGGAGATGATCAGGAACTACGTCTCGTCGCTGGACATCGGGGAGGACGTGGTATACCACAGGATCGTGAACTCCAGCCTGCAGGTCGAGGGAGTCTACGATGTGAACGAGCTCGAGCTTACCGCCATCAGGCTCGACGAGGATCCCGTCACGAGCGTCAAAGAGAACATACATTTAAGCCCCGATGAGATGGCGCTTTCCAGGGATGTCAACATACTCCTCAAGGAGAGGGAGCGGAGAGGAGGCTAGTTGGAGAGAACCCAGAGGATACTGGACAGGTTCCCGGAGTTCTACCTGACCTGGGACAAGACCTCCATCATCTACGAGCTCGTCACGGCTATCGGTAAACGCATCGACGAGTCCGAGAAGGACCTGGACTCCATCCTCGAGGCCCACTGGGTAGACACGGCTGCCAACGACAATCTGGATAGCCTGGCCCGCATCTATAACCTCGGCAGGAGCCCGGGCGAGTCTGACCCGGAGCTAAGGAGCCGCCTCAAGAGAGCCATAATAGAGTACAAGGGAGGCGGAACCATGAAAGCCATACTGGATTCGGTCAGGATGGCCCTGAGGCTCCCCCTCGACTACTCCATCGAGATGGTGGAGAACCCCGAGGCCATGGTGCACAGGGAGTTCACCGTCCAGTCCGGGGACACGTGGGGCTTCAGCAGCGAGAGCATCTACGACGCGGAGCCAGTGATAGAGATCGCCCTCGCGCCAGAAGAGGAAGACGTCATCACCGACCCCACCTTGACCAACCTGGAGACGGGCGAGACCATAACCTTCAGCGGCGAGGTGAAGAAGGGGCAGACCCTCATCATCGAGGACGGGAAGGCCAAGGTGAATAAAAAGGAGGTAAAGAAGAGCCTCTCCACCCCGAAGCCTCCCACGATACCCCGGCGGATGACCCGGTGGACCTACAGGCAGCCCATCAGCGAGGAGATAGGGGTATTCGACACAGCCGTGTTCGACGAGTCCAAGTTCGCGGTGGGGATACCGAAGGTGAAGCTGGCCCTCAGATGGATGAGCAGCCAGTTGGCCACCTTCGAGCTGAGGATCCCAAGGTCGGCGTTGACCAGGAATAATAGTCTTCAGATGGCCCGGGACGCCGTGGAGAGCATCAAGGCCACGGGCGTCAAGGCCATAATCACGACAGTGGAGGATTGATTAAGTTGAGTAAGTTTGAGCCAATCCGGAAGAACCCCGGTGAAATACTCCGGTCAGAGGACTGGAACCA
>JAEHCT010000183.1 GCA_020697635.1 Candidatus Bathyarchaeota archaeon | reverse complement strand
AGTACACGCTCCGCCTCTTCGAAGACGTCGACCCCGAACCGTAACGGGATCATGAGAAAGTTGGTGTCAAAAAGTATCTTCGGAGGCAAGTCAGCCACTCATGGTCCCTACCCCGATCAGCCTCCACCTTCCGCCGATGCGTCGGCTGATGGCCACCCGGTCCCCAGGCTCGGCGCAGACGGGGATGCTCAGCTTGGTCTCCATCTCACTCTTCTTGACGTCTGTGACGTCTCCCATGGTCTTGGCTGTGCCGACGTTGAGGAGCAGCTTTTCTCCCTTCGCTATCTTCGCCACCTTCTCCCTCGTTCGGCTGCCGACGACGTTCTTGAAGAGCTCGTAATCTAGCCGCAGTTCTTCAAGCACAGGCGGAAGAGTGCCCGGTTTTCCTACGAGGCTCCCCACTAGCCCGTCCGACTTGGTTAATGAGGGATCAAGCATCGTGCCGACGCCGGCCAAGCCCCCTGGAATCGCCTCGTCGACGGCTGTGCCGCCGACGTGAAGGCTCGTTATCTCGGTGACGAGCTCCCTCATCCTGAGGCGGTTCTTCTGCCTCGTCGGCAGACCCGGCTTTATGTCGATCTCGTCACCCATCTCGAATCTACCCTGGATGATGCTTCCCCCGATGACTCCGCCGACCATGTCGTCTATGGCGGTCCCGGGCTTGTTCACGTCGAAGCTCCTGATGATGTGCATCCTCGGGGGCAGGTTCGACTCTCGCGTGGGCGTAGGGAGGTACTTCTGCATCCCCTGGAGTAGGAGGTCTATGTTCACAATCTGCTGTGCGGACACCGGTATTATGGGGGCGTCCTTTGCGATGCTGCCCTTGATGAAGCTCCTGATCTCGTCGTAGTTCTTCAGGGCATTCTCTCTGCTCACTAGATCGATCTTGTTCTGCACGATGACTAGGTTCTTGAGCCCGACCGCCTCGATGGCCGCCAGGTGCTCTCGGGTCTGGGGCTGGGGGCACTGCTCGTCGGCCGCGATCACCAGTATGGCGCCGTCCATCACGGCGGCGCCGCTCAGCATCGTGGCCATGAGTATCTCGTGGCCAGGCGCGTCTACGAAGCTCACGGTACGCTGTAGCTCGGCCTCTCCTCCACATGAGGGGCACTCCTTGGTGACGCAGTAGCAGTGAGGCTCCTCGCAGTTGGGGCACTTGTAGATGGAGGTGTCGGCGTACCCCAGCTTTATCGTGATGCCTCGTCTAAGCTCCTCGCTGTGGCGGCTCGCCCAAGTACCGGTGAGGGCCTGAACCAGCGTCGTCTTCCCGTGGTCCACGTGCCCTATGGTGCCTATGTTGATCTCAGGTTGTCTAGGTAGCTTCGCGATGTTGGATCTCCCCGTTTAGCTAGTGGATTCACTACGGAATCTCCTCTTAAATACATATCCCCGGCCTCCTGCGGCTTCTGTGTGTAGCCGCGACACCGATCCATTGATAAAGAGTTAAAAACCCTCTAAAGGGATTTGACATATTCAAGGTGGAAAAATTGACGGAGGACAAGGTAGCTGTTATGATCCCCCGGGAGCTGTACGAGAAGATCGAGGAGAAGATCGCTGGAACCAGCTTCACCAGCGTCGAGGAGTACGTCATGCTAAAGCTGGAGAACGAGTTCCCCGACGAGACGGAGTACACAGAGGAAGAGGAACAGATAATCAGGGAGCGCCTCAGGCGTCTCGGCTACATAGAGTGATCTGTTATGCCGAGACCTCATGGCGGTAGACTGGTCGATAGGTTCACTCCACCGTTGAAGAAAGCCGAAGCCGCGGAGGAGGCGTCCGAGATCCCCACGATAGAGGTTAGCCTTGAGCTACGGCTGGACCTCGAGAACATAGCCTCCGGCCTCTACAGCCCACTCACAGGGCCTCTGACGCAGAACGACTACCAGACCGTGTTGGCTAAGGGAAGGCTCTCTGACGACCTGCCGTGGACCATCCCTATACTGCTGGACGTCACGGATGAGACAGCTAAGGGTTTCAGAGAAGGTGACGCGGTGTCTCTCGTCTGTGAAGATGAGCCTTTCGCGACGCTCACAGTAGAGGAGAAGTATGAATGGGACAAAGAGACCCACAGCAAGCAGGTGTATAAGACGACTGATCCAGCGCACCCCGGGGTCGAAAAGACGAACGGCATGAATGATTTGCTGGTGGGCGGCCCGATAACGGTGTTCAACGAGTCTCCTGGCGTGTACCCTCGGTACCGGCTTAAGCCGAGGGAGACCCGGTTCCTCTTCAAGGAGAAGGGTTGGCGAACCGTAGCCGGCTTCCAGACCCGGAACGCGCCCCACATAGGCCACGAGTACGTGCAGAAGACCGCCCTATCGTTCGTGGACGGCCTGTTCATCAACCCTCTGATAGGTAAGAAGAAGGCGGGGGACTTCACCGACGAGGTGATCCTCGAGAGCTACGAGGCCCTCATCCAGAACTACTTCCTCAGGAACAGCGCCACCCTCGTGACGCTGGAGATGGAGATGAGGTACGCCGGACCCAAGGAGGCTATCCACCACGCCATCGTCCGCAAGAACTACGGGTGCAGCCACTTCATCGTGGGGAGGGACCACGCCGGCGTCGGAGACTACTACGGCCCCTTCGAGGCCCAGGAGATCTTCGAGGACTACCCCGACCTGGAGGTGATGCCCATCTTCTTCAGGAACTTCTTCCACTGCAGGAAGTGCGGGGGGCCGCAGAACGAGAAGATCTGCCCTCACGGCGAGGAGGACCACGAGAACTACAAGGGCAGGGTCATGAGGCAGCTCCTCAGTGACGGCAAGAGGCCCGACAAGACCCAGATGAGACCCGAGGTCACAGACGCCATACTGAGGCACAGCAAACCCTTCGTCGAGTAACCTATCTTCTCAGCATACCCTTATCAGGCTCCGCCGCCATCTCTCTCCGATCATATATGGCGTCAAAGATCAAGGCGGCGCACATCCTTGTGGAGAAGCACAGCCAGGCGTTGAAGATACTAGAGGAGCTCGAGAAAGGAGTCGACTTTGGTAAACTCGCGAAACAGCATAGCACATGCCCCTCAGGTAAGAGAGGTGGGGATCTCGGCTCCTTCGGCAGGGGCCAGATGGTGAAGCCCTTCGAGCAGGCAGCCTTCGCCCTGAACGTGGGGGAGACGACCAAGGAGCCTGTGAAGACCCAGTTCGGGTATCACATCATCAAGAGGCTCGGGTAGGGCTTCAGGCCAAGGTTTCTCTTGTCGAGGACGGTTGTTAGTAACATCCCCAGTTTCTCAGGCAGCGTTCGCCCTATCTCTCGGTACGCCTCGCACTCCACCCAGCAGCGGGGGCACTCCAGCTCCGAGACACGCATCCGCGTCTCCTCGGCCTTCTCGGATCCCCATATCTCTGGGAAGGGCTTCTCGCGTATGTTGCCGAGGCGACTGTTCATGACGATGCATGGGTAGACGTCGCCGTAGGGGTCGAGGAAGAAAGACTCGGTGCAGGCGTGGCACGGCGTCGTGCGGCGGCCTTCCGTCTCGATGTACTCTTGGACGCCTGCGAGGTACCTCAGCGTCGTTAGGCTCCTCAGCACGCCATGCTGGTCCAACGCGTTTTTCGCTACGGCCCTCAACGTCCTGTAGAGGGTGTCCTTGTCGTACGTTGTACCGAAGCCGTCGTTCTTGTAGTATATGTCGCTGACGTTCAGAGGCCGTAGGCTGAAGTCTGCGCCGCGTCTGTATGCGTCCCGCTGAACGATCGGAGCCTCCTTGAGGTTTTCAGGGGTCAGCGTCATGCCGACTGACAGCATCATCTGTGGCCATGTCTTCTTGAGATCCGAGAGCTTCTTCAGGGTCTCCTGCGCCAACCTGTGGCTTCCCTCGATGCCCCGCTGCCTGTTATGTGTCTCCTCTAGGCCGTCGA
>JAEHCT010000182.1 GCA_020697635.1 Candidatus Bathyarchaeota archaeon | reverse complement strand
GTGAGCCGCGGAGACTACGCGAAGGCCTACTCCAAAGCCGTGATGACTGGGAGACTGACCAGAGAAGGCCTGAACGACGCGAAGAGATTGCTCACCCTGCTCGGCATACCGTGGGTGCAGGCCCCTGGGGAGGGAGAGGCCCAGGCAGCCTACATGGCGTCTATGGGGGACGTCTGGGCATCCAACAGCAGAGACTACGACTCCCTCCTTTTCGGGACGCCCCGGTTGTTGAGATACCTCACGATAGGTGGGGAGGAATGGCTCCCGAGCAAGGGGCGGGCTCGAAGGCTTGAGCCCGAGCTGATAGAGCTGGAGGAGTTCCTCTCGGAGCTGGGGATCACGAGGGAACAGCTCATCGACCTCTCCATACTCGTGGGCACCGACTTCAACGAAGGCATAAAGGGGATTGGACCCAAGACGGCGCTCAAGCTCATGAGGAGACACGGCTCCATCGAGGAGCTGCCGGAGGAGACCCTCGCCAAGATACCGGACACGTACCAAGCCATCCGCGGCATATACCTAGACCCCGATATCACGGGGACATACGACGTCGAGACGCGGGAGATGGACGAAGAGGGTCTAGTAGAGTTCCTCTGCGGAGAGCGCAGCTTCAGCCCGAGACGCGTGGAGACCCTGGTGAAGAGGATGCGCGCCGCGGGCAGCCAGCGGAGCCTCACAGACTATATCGGAGGCGGCCGCCACGCCTGAGACCGGGTTCGGCGAGCTCGCCGCACTGTGTAAGGGCCTGGAAGCCACCACGAAACGGAAGGAGAAGACGGCTCTCATAGATGAGTTTCTGAAGAAGCTGGAGCCCGACGAGGTAGCGCCAGCGGTGCTCTTGTTGGTGGGAACGGTTTTCCCCGAGTTTGACCCGAGGAGCCTTGACGTCGGGTGGAGCACCGTCAGGAACGTGCTGAACCACGGCGGCCAGACCACCCTCTTCAGGAAGAAGCTAACCATCAAAAAGGTCTATGAGACCCTATCTAGGGTTGCTGCTGCGTTGGGTCCAGGGTCCAGGAAGCTCAAGGAGCAGCTTATAGAGGGGCTGCTCACCTCCGCCGACAGCGACGAGACGGACATCCTGGTGCGGATCATCTTCGGCGAGATGAGGATAGGGGCCAGCGAGGGCGTGATGCTTGAGGCAATAGCTGAGGCGGGCGACGCCCCTCTGGGTGTGGTCCGCCGCGCCTTGATGATGACCGGGGACCTGGGCAAGGTCGCCGAGGTGGCCCTGTCACAGGGGGAGGAGGGGCTAACCAAGATCAGGGCCAGCCTGTTTGTGCCGCTGAAGCCTATGCTCGCCAACATGGCGGAGGACGCCGCGGAGGCCATCGAGGTGCACAGCGGGGAGACGGCGTTCGAGCACAAGTACGACGGCGCCCGGATCCAGATCCATCGAAGGGACGGTGAGACACGAATATTCAGCCGCAGGCTCTCGGACGTCACTGACAGCGTCCCGGAGGTCGTGGAGCTGGTCGAGCAGAGCGTCGGTGGCGGCGACGTGATCATCGAGGGGGAGGTGGTCGCCGTCGGGGCGAACGACAGGCCTCTACCCTTCCAGGACCTCATGCGCCGTTTCACCCGGGTCAAGAACGTCGACGAGATGGTGGAGCTGGTCCCGCTGAGGTTGCACCTCTTCGACGTGCTATACCTGGACGGGGAGCTGCTCATCGACGAGCCCTATCGGCGGCGCTGGGAGATCCTGGAGTCCATCGCCCCCGGGGAGCTTCTGGCGAAGAGGATAGTCACCTCGAGCCCCGAGGAGGCGGAGCGGTTCCTCAAGGAAGCTCTGACCATGGGGCACGAGGGGCTGATGGTGAAGCGGCTTGACAGCCCGTACACGCCGGGCTCCAGGGGTAAGGCGTGGTTCAAGATCAAGGAGGCCGAAACCCTGGACGTGGTGGTCGCGGCCGCCGACTGGGGCTCAGGCAGGAGGAGGAGCTGGCTGAGCAACTACCACCTCGCCGTCTGGGACGAGGATAAGCCCATGGTGATTGGGAAGACGTTCAAGGGCCTCACCGACGAGCAGTTCAGGTGGATGACCGAGAGGCTTCAGAGCCTCAAGGTCTCCGAGTCCAGCTACACGGTGCACGTCCGCCCCATGCTCGTCGTGGAGGTGGCCTTCAACGAGATCCAGAGGAGCCCCCACTACGAGTCCGGGTACGCCCTCAGGTTCGCCCGCGTCAAGCGGATAAGGGAGGACAAGGGGGCCATGGAGGCCGACACGCTGCAGGGGGTGGAGGAGCTATACGAGAAGCAGTTCAGGTACAAGGACAGGGTGGACCTCTAGCGGCCCAGGGCCTCCGAGAGCCGGCTGAAGAGCCTGGACACTATGTTCTCCCCTGAGCCTATCTTTATGCCTCTGCGGTCGTCGAACCCGGTCTTTTTTAGCTCGCCGTTCACCATCTGGTACCTCAGGAGCAGCCACATCATCCACAGGAGGACCCCGAGGAGGAGCCACCAGCTGAAGCTTGTGACGTAGAGGACGGTGTTGAAGGGCAGCTGCACCCCGCCGGGGACGCTCAGAGCCGCCGCCGAGGTCAACACTGAGGCGATGAGGACGTAGTATGCCATGTGGACCTTGCCCTCGAGCTCCCTCCGCTTATCGAGAACCTCGTCGATGCTCGCCAGCTTGTGGCGCCACTTCTCACCGAAGCCTGACGCCTCCACGGACTCCGGGTCGAGATCGATGACGCCTTGCATCGAGCTCACGAACTCCTCGTTCTCCCTCATGAGAAGGCTCCTCTGCCTTTCCTGGTACACCCTGAACCTCGCCTCGAAGTCGTCGTCGAAGACAAGCCTGAAGACGACGAAGTGGCTCACAGCCAGTATGACGGTCAGCAGGATCAGTATGTAAGGCTCGATCAACTTAACCAGATTGACGTATCTGGGTTTAAAAAACTAGTCCGGCGCCTCGCCGAACTCGGCCTCGACTTCCCTCAGAGCCATATCCAGCTTGCGGTATGACACCTGATACAGTATTAGCAGAACCCCCGCGAACAGGGCGAAGCCCCACCCTATGGTGTTGGGGTAGACCTTGACGCCCTGAGCCTCGAAGACGGGCAGCGGGTAGATTAGCTCCAAGGCGGCGTGGATCAGCCCGAACACGAGGATGTAGTAGACGAACCTGATGTGGCCGTTCATCTTCCTTCTCTCCGCGTCCAGGGTCTTGATGACCTGTAGCCGCTTCCTCCATATCTCCCCGAACTCGATGAGCTCCTCAGGCTCCTCGCCGCCTATCTGGCTGCCGAGTCGACTCTCCATCTCCCTGTTCGCCTGTATCATGCGTCCCCTCATGCCCTCGGTGGCCTCACTGAACCTACCCTGAAACTTTTCCCCGGTGAAGGACCTAAAGATGAACCTGTTCGCCACCGCGACCGAGCATATGTAAACGATTAAGGCATATACGGCGATCAACCTAAAGCCGTATTGCCTTAAACATCTAAAAGACTTTGTCGTAGGTGAAACTCAAAGACCGGAAAAAAGGGGGGAGGACGGGGGTCTAGGCGTCCTTGAGCTGGTCAAGCGGGGGCTTGAGGTCCATGGGGATGGGCGGCTTGTAGGTCCTGCCATCGAGCCTCTCCGCCCACTCGTCCCTGACCTTCCTGAGCAGCTCCGGCTTGGTGAGGAGCTCCAGGGCGGTGACGCAGTGGACCTTGGTGCTGAAGATGAGCCCCTTGTGGCCTATGCTCATGCCGTTCTGGGCGACGAACTGCCAGCTGTGACCCGGGGTTCCCAGCATGCAGCAGGTGGTGCTGAACTCGATGGTGGGCGTGACCCAGCTGACGTCGCTGACGTCTGTGCTTCCGGCGCTCACCATGCCCGCGCGGTAGTCGTCGAGGACGCGTTCGTCGAAGTGGACGTCCCTGAG
>JAEHCT010000181.1 GCA_020697635.1 Candidatus Bathyarchaeota archaeon | reverse complement strand
CGCTCACGTCCAGGCTGCTCAGCTCAGCCTCACTGGCCAGCTGCGTGAGCCTGTAGAGGTGACGCGGCACGATGCGTATCGCGAGTCTCCTCTCGTCCAGCACGAGGAGCCTGTGGAAGCTCACGTTCTTGTGCTCGCCGCCGGGGACGCTGGTGTACACTATGCCTGAGGTGATGTAGGGCCCCGGGTCGCCCTCGAAGTGTGTCAGGACAGGCACGTCCTTGAGGCTGCCCTCCTCGACGACCTCCTTGACGGGGCCGTCCCCGACCTTGCACTTGACTGGGTTCTTAGTCGCGTGGATTATGCCTTCGTAGAGGTTCTCGGCGGTGAGCCCCATCCCCCTCAATAACCGGTGCCTCGCCCCGCATACGCCTCCAACGACTCGAGTGCCTGTCTCCTTAGGGTTCTCGAAGAATAGGACCTTTCCCCCGTCGAACCTGTGTAGAGCCGCCGGTATCTCGTACCTTACACTGAGGGGCTCCTTTATCCGGATTACCTCGTCGTCTATCTCCTCCAAGAAAGACCTTAGATCACTCATCTCTTTCACCAACCAACTCGTCTATCAGACTAAGCAGAGGTCTCCCCGCCTGGAAGCCGATGGGAAGGTTACTGGAAACAAGCACGAGTTTCCCGTAACGTGAAGCAAGCCTCTCACCCACCATCCGTGACAGCATCTCGTCCCTTTTCCCAAGGAGCTGGCTGCTGGCCCTGTTGGGCAGCGTTGCAGTCATGGAGCCGAGGCGGGGCTTGTCGCCCGACCAGATCAGTGCGATGACGGCGTTGTCCAGCTCGGCTAACGCGCCGTGGACCTCGACGCCGTCGTGGTCTACCGAGCCGGTGGAAAACTGGAGGCTCATTACACTTTCAGACGCACATCGACTGTTAAGCCTATCCCTGAACTAAGTGGGAGTCGAAAACCTTCGGAGCATGTGGGGTGGGGTATTCTCAATTTAAATAAGAGCCCATCGTATCCTAAATAGCGGAGTCCGAGAAAAATTGACAGAGGACACACCGGGGAGCCCCTCCAACGCCTCGCCCAGCCTATCCAAGATACCGCTTAGGCTGACACGGACGACGGCGATGGAGTTAGGAGTGCTGACGCTCGTCGTGATAATCGCGGTGCTCATCAGGGTGTTGCCCCTCCAGTACGGGGCCTACTTTACCGCCTACGACCCGTTGTTCCAGTACAGGGCAACGGAGTACGTTGTGGAGAACGGCTTCGGGTCGTGGAGCACGTGGCACGACGCACTCAGCTGGTACCCCATGGGCAGGAACGTGGCCAACAGTGCGTACCCGGGCGTCCCTTTCACTGCGGCGCTCCTATACATGGTTATCAAACCCCTCATACCGTCGGCAACCGTCTACAGCGTGTGCCTGTACTTCCCCCTCTTCATGGCCTCACTGACCTGCATCTCCAGCTACTATCTAGGTAAGGAGCTGAAGGGCAAGGCGGCCGGACTCTTCGCCGCCATATTCATGGCCATTAACCCGGCTTTCATCGGCCGGTCAACACTGGGCTTCTTCGACACGGAGACCATCGGGATATTCTCGATGGTCACCATCGGCCTCTTCTTCCTGAGGTCCATCGACGAGAAAAGGAAGCTGGAGCACCGCGTGGCCTACGGTGTGCTCTCTGGGCTGACACTCGGCTACATCTTCGCGTCCTGGGGCGCCGCCCGGTACATGAACGGCCTCCTAATACTGTACATGCTCATCCTGCTCTACACGGAGAGGTTCGAGACAAGACACCTTCTCACCTACTGCCTCACCATCGGGTTCGGTTTCCTCATCGTCATCATGGTCCCGAGGCTCGGAGTCAACTCGCTTCTCACCATAGACAACCTAGCCGCCTTCGGCCTCGTACCTGTGATGATAGTGTACGAACTCATCAAGGACAGGATAGACGTCAAACTCCTGGCGAACCTTGCTGGGGCCTCCATCATAGTAGGCGTCCTCGCCATCTACATCCTGCCGGCCATCGGCATCAGAATACCCATGGGCTACAAGTTCCTCAGGGTGCTGAACCCATTCACCTCCATAGAGAACGCCCTCTACAACTCGGTCGCAGAGAACAAGGTGGTGGCGTGGGCAAGCCTCTTCAACAGCTTCGGCCCGGTGCTCGTCCTCGCCGCCGCCGGAACCTTCTTCTCCATGAAGGACCAGAACGAGAAGAACATCTACGGCTCCCTCTTCTTCCTGACGTCCCTCTACTTCGCAGGGGTGATGGTGCGTCTAAGCCAGATCCTCGCAGCCCCCGCCTGCGTAATGGGCGCGTACGGCCTAGTTGAGGTGTCGAGGCCGTTCTTCGCCGTGACCGCTGAGCCGGAGGGCAGCAGCAGGAGGAAAAAAAGGCGCAGAGCCATATTCGGGGTCAACAAGTACCTCGGCGTATTATTCATCCTGTTCATGGTCGTCGGTTTCATGCCCAGCATATGGAGGGCAGTGGGCGCAGCCGATTCTCCCACGAGCCTCGCGGACAGCGGGATACCGTACCTGATCGACGGCGACTACCCCAAGGACTGGCCCGAGGCCCTGGAGTGGATGAAGGAGAACGTGGGTGACGACGAGGTGATCTGCAGCTGGTGGGACTACGGGTACTGGATCGAGGCCATGGCCGGCAAGACCACCATGGCTGACGGGGCCACCCAGACGGAGAGACAGCTCGCGATGATAGGCAACATAATGATGCTGCCCCAGAACGAGTCCATAAAGCTGCTTGAGAGGTACGACGCCGACTACATCGTGGTCTTCTACGCGTTCAACCCGAACAACTTCTACCAGTCCCTCAGGGTCGGCGACGACGTCAAGTGGTCCTGGATGGCCCAGATCGGTAAGCTCGACTTGAATGAGTATCTTAACTCGACCACGGGTCAGCCCACAGAAAAGTACTTCGATTCAACCATCGCGAACCTGATGTACAGGATAGCTGACAGGCAATACTTCGAGAGGGTGTACGCTTCGCCAAACGGGTACGTCCTGGTTTACAAGATCCACTACCCAGATGAATGATTCCTGACCGTGTATTCCATTACCACTCTCAGGGGAGATACCTCGTTCGTAACCAGAAAGGTTAAGAATATACCCGTGATGCATATTTTGATTCGTTGGGTGCCGTCGCAAGATGCCGCCAGTGATCAGGTTGAGCCGCTTCTATGATCAAGATAAAGAAGACAGAGTATAGGCCCGCCCCCGTACGTGAGACCCTCATACAGATGAAGGACATCTCCGAGCTAATGATCGACCTCGCCTACTCGGCGGCCCTCTTCAACAACAGAGAGCTGGCCGAGGAGGTCATGGAGTTGGAGGCAAAGATAGACGACCTAGTCTACCTGCTAAACATGAACCTCATGCTCGCGGCCAGGGACAAGTACGACGCCGAGACCCTGGCGGGTGTCGCCAAGGTGGGCAGCCTAACCAACGCCATCAGCGACGCAGCCGCGGACATAGCGAGCCTCGTCATCCACGGCATAGAGGTGCACCCCGTGGTCCGCGAAGTGTTCCAGAGAGCCGAGGAACACTTGGCGAGAGTGGTTCTATCCGAGGACTCCATCCTCGCAGGCAAGACTGTGGATGACCTCGACCTCGCCGCCGAGGTGGGCGTGGACATAATAGCCGTCAGGAGGGGCATGCACTGGCACATCAACCCTGACAAGGAGATACTGATGCCGGAGGACGTGCTAGTGGCCAGGGGCACGGACGAGGAGCTTAAGACTCTGGTCAAGGCCGCGCAGGGGGAGGTGGACACCCTTGGGTGAGGCAGACATGCATCACTGGGAGCGGATCACCAGCGACCTCGTGAAGCTGAAGAACACCAGCGAGATGATGATGGACCTCGCCTACTCCGCGTTGCTCCTCAACAACAGGTACCTCGCCGAGGA
>JAEHCT010000180.1 GCA_020697635.1 Candidatus Bathyarchaeota archaeon | reverse complement strand
AGTAGCTCGGCAAGGGCCGTGAGCTCCGGCGCCGCCCCTGAGGCGACTACACCGCCGCCGGCGATGATGGCGGGCCGCTCCGCCTCCGCCAGCACCCGTGCGGCCCAATCGAGCTCGCTGGGGTCCGGCTCCATCCGCGGCTGGTACCCGGGGAACCCCACTGGGGCGTCGAAGTCCATCTCCGCCTCGTCGGTAGTGACGTTCTTGGGGATGTCTATGAGGACGGCTCCTTTGCGCCCGGTGTTGCTTACCTGGAGCGCGGCCTTCACGGCCCACGGGATGCGCCCAGCCTCCCTCACCTGGTGGTTCCACTTGGTGATGCTGGCGGTGACGCCGATGATGTCCACCTCCTGGAAAGCATCGGTGCCGACCATGCCCATGGGGACTTGGCCTGTGAACGTCACCAGCGGGCTGCTGTCCAGCTGCGCCGTGGCGACGCCCGTGACGATGTTGGTGGCGCCGGGCCCGCTGGTCACCTGCACCACGCCCGGCCTCCCCGAGGCCCTGGCATAGCCGTCGGCCATGTGTGCACTCCCCTGCTCGTGGACCCCGGGTACGTACCTTATGTCGCTGCCCAGCATCTCGTCGCATATGGGTATGAGGGCGGCGCCTGTGATGCCGAAGACGTGGGTGACTCCCTCCTTCTCCAGCGCCTTGACGTAGGCCTGGGCCCCGGTCATTCTAACCATGGTTCTCTACCTCCAATACACGCCTGACGTCTAAGCCGTTCAGGGTCGTATCCGTTTCTTCACAGGACCTTCCGGGTCCATCTGTGTGTCTCTCGCTGGGGCTACCTGAGAAAGCGATACCCCATTTCTTAGCGCCCCTCTTCAGGGGGCTTGACAAAGCGATACCCCATTGTTGTCTCTCCTTGATGGGTGATACGGCAAATAGCCGTTGCAGAGAATAAAAACGTTGTCAGCAAGACCCGTTACACATAGAGTCGTGTTATTACTAGTAACCTGTAATAAGCGCATTTTATGGGCGGCGTCTTGTAGGGGCTCACCTCAGCGTCTCTAGGAAAGCTGTCACTGCTTTCAGGACTGGCTCCGTCTGCTGCGTTAGGAACTCGTGGAGCATCCCGGCGAGTTTGACGTGGTAGACCTCGGGGAGTATGCTGAGAGCCTTTTCGACTTCCTCGTCGCTCAGCATTCCCTTCCCCGCCTGGAGTATGAGTGTGGGACAACTTACCCTGGGCAGCAGTTCGTCCGGGTCGTAGCCGTGGAAGTGGCTGTATGGCGAGTCCAGGTCCGCCATATGCTCGGCTATGCTCCTCAGCATCACTGGGTCTGCCATGCTCAGGCTCTTGGCCCTGGTGAGCCCGTGGACCGGGTCGAAGCCTTCCCCCGTCCTTCTCCTCAGGGCTATGTATATCTCCTTCATCGTCCCGTATTCTTCGATGGTCTTCGCCAGCTCCATGAAGCCGCCGCCCCTCCCGGGGGACGGCGTCGGGGGGCTGAGGCTGCTGTCCCCCAGTATGATTCCTCTCGTGGATGAGGGGTCGTCGGCAGCCATTTTGAGGGCCAGTCTGCCGCCCAGGGAGTGCCCGAAGACCACCGTGGGCTCTCTGATCACCTCCTCGACGAAGCTCACCGCGTCCCCGTAGTAGAACCCGAAGCCGTACTGATTGGCTCGCCCGGACCCCCCGTGCCCCCTGTGGTCCAGGGCGTATACGCGCCACCTCGCCGAGAGGTGGGGCAGGAGCGGCGTGAACGCCTGCCACCTGTTGGCGGTTCCGTGGAGCAGCAGCAAGGGAGGCCCACTGGACGGGCCCTCGGCGTAGTTGAGAGTCACCTCTCCAGTGTCAAATGTCTTCTCCTCAATCAATGTCGGTCCCTGTGATCCCCAGTGACGGAGACGATATTATATTTTCGAGTCCCGCGGCCTCATGGATCATGTTCTAGAAGATGTTGTCCGTGAGTTCACGGTATGGTAGATCTCTTTCCCTTCTCAGGTACGCTACTATTAGAAGAAGAACTAGGAACAGGAAAATGGCTGCCTGGGGGTTGATGACGACAAAGATGCCAAGCAAAGCTATGACGGTGAAGCCAGCAACGAAGACGAACAGCGTCAATCTACCGCGTCTCATCCTCTACGATGCTTTTAGAGCCACGTGAAACATTAAGATGACGGTCCTCGAATTAACCATGGATTCCAGTCTTCGTTGTAGTGTATTGGATGACTTCACTGTGATGTAAAACTGGGTTCGAGGCGTCTACCGCCGCAGACTACTAAAAAAATGGTGCCTACTCTTTTCTTTTCTTCTCCACCGACTCCTGGAGGCTGGTCTGGGTTTCCCTGGCTCTGCTCATGAGCCCCGTCCACCCTTTCTTGGCTCTGTCGCCCATCTTGGAGCCGCCGTCGCCGAGCCTCCTCGCCGCCATGTCAGTGTACTTCTTCAGGTCAACGAGGTTTTCCTTCAGTTGGATGGATGCCTCTGCCCCAGCCTTCTTGAGTTCACCGAGCCTCTTCCTAGCCTCCTCGTCAAGCTTCTCGAGGGTCGGCTTCTGTTTCTGGGTCATTTTCAACCGCCCGGAGTTATCTTCGGCTGAATATTAGCATAGTCGATGGAGGGTCTGGACCCCGTGTATGTAGTCTTAGAAAGGTACGATCGATTGGTATCCCCGCTATAGACGGACCTAAAAGCTTAGTTTACTGTACTTTCTGGCTCCCCGGTCCATCAGAGTATATCAATATATTATGGTATCAGGTATGCTAACCGGCAGAGTGTCTATGTCCCCATAGCAGAAATGAAGCGTACTGGGGATGCACTCTCTCAGCGTCTTCTGAACGGCCTCACTCTTCATCTTCAAGCCTTTTCTGCCTAGAAAAATGTTCAGGCGCTCTCTGCTATCTAGGAAACCTTTACTGTTCATGACTTTCTCCAGTGGGCTCCCGTCCACTCCCAACGCAGTCACAATGTTCACTTCGTTATCTTTGAAGTGCCTGACTGCTTCTTCCAGTAGCGCGGACATCACGTCAGTCCTCTTTGGGCTGCTCAACAGGTCCACTATATACCCGATGGGGTAGTCTTTCCTGAAGCGGTTGATGAAGCTCACGCAGTAACCCAGTATCTCGTCGTTTTCCTCGGCGATCATGATCTCGTAGCGCCCCTTCCTGGGATCGGTGTATCTCCACGTCAGGTAAGGCAGGCTCCTCTCAACTATGAAGTCGTACTCTTCAGCGACTTTTCTGTAGAAAGCCTCGGCTCTCGTATCAAAGTCATGGACTCGACGTATCACAAGTTCGCCCCGTTTGCCCTCGTAACTGGATCGAAGGAGTCGGTTGACCGTCGCGGCGATCTTGAACCCCGTTTTAACAAGCCTCGGGTTCTTTACGGGCATTTTCTCTATCTGCTCATCGATGTCTTTGATCAACGCATAGACCTTGACTTGATGTGGCAGCGACGCCCGTCTCTGCCTGTCCCGGTATTTTCTTATCATGATCGGGTTCGACATCACGAAAAAGGAGAAATCGTATCCCAACTCTTTTTTCTTCTTACTGCTGAGGGAGCTAAGCTCGTTGGACAACCTTCTACCCCTGTACCCTTCATGAACGGCCAGGTCAGACCCGATGGTACAGTCGAGAACTTCTTCGCCCATCTTCAGCTTCATGTAAACCGAGTGCTTGCAGCCGACGATCTCATCCCCCGCCACCGCGACGGATACATCGTTCTTCCAGTATGGGTTGTCCTTGTATTTCCATCTCCAAAAGTCAAGCGGGTCAACGTCTACCTTCGGCCATCCACCGTATGCTTTGCCCAGAAGCTCGATTATGCCCTCCTCGTCGCCTTGAGAATAGTACTTGAAGGTAATTTCACTCAATGAGTCGAGTATCTTACGACGATGTATAATATTTTACCTGAACAATCAGACTTTTTTAAATTTC
>JAEHCT010000179.1 GCA_020697635.1 Candidatus Bathyarchaeota archaeon | reverse complement strand
CCTCTCGACGGCCGCGACGACGGCGTGGTCCCGGTGCTTGCCGAAGTCGGCGCCGATGTAGAACCGGCCCCGGGGCGATGCTGTAGCATCCAGGTAGTCGAGGGCTGAGTCCTGGGCGAGGGTGATGAGGCTTGTGGGCAGCCAGACGTTGAGGTCCTCGGTCCACTCGCAGAGCATCTCCCGTTTCCACCGGGCGGGGTCCCCGGCCAGCTGCTTCTTGATGGTCTCCACGATCTCGGGGCTGAGGGGCCCGTCGGGTGGGAAGCACCTGTCGTATGTGACCATGTGGGTGCTGAAGGGCTGATCCTTCCACTCGTTGAACATCTTGTAGAAGACGCTGTCCGTGTTCCAGGGCGTCGACTCGGCGATGAGGTAGCCGTTGGTCGTGTTCAGGGTGAAGAGGACGGCGGTGTAGAGGTCCTCGTCGTCCCGGATGAAGTTGCACTCCATGAGGTAGATGACCTTCGCAGTGTGGCCCCTGATGGTCTCGGGGATGGGAGACTCGGCCAGGATCTGGCTGCCGTTCCTGAGGCGGACGATGGTCCGGAGCACGTTCCTGTCCCCGACGGTAGCCTCGTAGAGCTCCGGCTTCCTCACCTTCATCCGCTTCAGGTGCTCCCCCAGGGCCTTGAACGCGATGTTCTTCACCTGGTCGAACTTGGGCGCCGTCACCAGGATCAGGCTGCCCGGATACCTGAAGGCCAGCCAGAGCAGCTTCGCCATACCGTTGAAGGTCTTCCCCGTCTGGCGGGCCTGGACGTTTGCGATAAAGTGGGCGGGGTCCCTGAGGAAGGGCTCCATGTACTCGAAGGGCTCGTAGCCCAGCCAGCCCCGGCAGAACTCGACGGGGTCCTCGGGGAGCTCACCCAGCCTCTACGCGTCCAGGATCCTCTTCGCTTTCTCGAGCTCCTTCCTCAACGAGTCTCTTGATCTCCTCAGCTTCCCTCTCAAGCATCTCCACCTCGACGTCAGTCACAAGATCGTAGCAGACCGTGATCGCCCGGATCAACACCGCCATTGCCTTCACCTGGAGCTCCTCGTGGCTAGCCGGGTCGGCGATGACCTTGTCACACTCCCTCATCACCCGCTCAAGGCGCCTGATGTAGCTCGCCCGCTTCTTGCGCGGGTCAATGCGGACTCGGCGCGCCGTAATCTGGAGCCGAATTCGCTCTGTCCTGTATTTCTTCCTCGCCACCGGCGCCGGCGCCTGAGCTCCCTGATCACCCTCAACATGAGCTCCACGTCCTCCCGCACCGATGTCAGGTTCGATCTGATCCGGTGGAACACCTTCAAGGTCTCCCCGGTCTCCTCTCCCTCCTCGAGCCAACGCTCTAGAAGCCTCCGCTCCCTCTCGGTGAAGATGAAGCTCCGCATACCATCCACCATATATCACTGGTCAATGCCCGGAAACGCCTTATTCCAAGTAACCTGGAATAAGCACTTACACTCATCAACTCGCGCACGCTCAGCGAACGACCCGTCTTGACGGGATGCGGGGCTCCCCGGGCCTCCTCATGATGGCCTCTCCGGACTCCTCGAGGGCCCTGCGCAGCAGAAGCTCCACATAGACAGACCTGGATATCCATCCCCTCCTCTCCTCTATCTCCCTGAGCACCTCAGGGCTGAGGGCGAGGCTCACCCTCTCCTTCGTCATGTCAAAACGCCGCACTCCGGCGAGTAATGGCTCCGTCTCGTTAAGCTTCATACCTAGCGAACCTTAAAAATGGACAGTTGGGAAGGTGGATCACGGGATGGAGGACGGGGAGCCCAGGATATGCGCCAGCTGCAGGCACCTCAAGGGCCTCAGGGCCTGGGACCTCAACTGTCTGCGTGTCGCCGCCGAGGAATTTGTGGAGCAGGGGCCGATTCCCTATGATCTAGACGTCGGTGACGTCCGGGGCCTCCAGAAGCTGATAGGGGCCACTCGGCACGTGCTGCGTCAGAGCTTCAGGTGTACCAGGGAGAGGGCCTGGGTCCATCTGGCCGACGAGGCCTGCAGCCTCTGGGAGCCCAGGCGCGCGCGCGGCGAGGGAGACTCCATAACATCATCTTCATCAGCGGCGTCCACCTCATGGGGCCTTCACTGAGCTTCTCCAGCATCATCCTGGCTATCCTCAGCTTCTCATCGAGGCGCGCGCGCAAGCATAAAAATAGAATTTGTCCCACAACATTAAGATATATAATGTGTACATGAGAACCGTTTTTTAATGGCATCTATTAATAAAACACAAATGACGGGCTCAACCTACTGGAAACGGGAATCACTAGAACCACGGAACCTTATACTGTTCTTCATAATCGCATTCGGATGGTCATGGACTATCTGGTTCGGCATAATAAACGAGTGGATACCCATACCACAAGATCCAAACCTAAGCCTCATTGAGTTCGTCAAGTTTCTACCAATTGCACTACTAAGTCCATTCGGACCCACAATAGCAGCGTTTCTCATGACATTTCTCACCGAAGGTAAGGCGGGTGTCAAACAATTATGGAGCCGGTTCTGGAACAGGGATCTCCAAAAAGAATGGCTGATGATATTGATCCTCCTTCAACCAGCATATTTCCTCGTTCTTAGAATACTCGGTCAAGCCTTCGGCACCCCGCAGCCAACTATTGCCTGGATTAGCAGACCACTTCTAATCGTCGAATCTCTCGTGGTCAATACTATTCACGGAGGGTTGAGTGAGGAGTTTGGTTGGAGAGGATATGCGCTACCGAGGCTTCAAGCCCGGTTTAACGCGTTTTGGGCCAGCTTGATTCTTGGTTTCTCTGAAGGGTTGTGGCATTATCCGTTGATTGTCTGGCCGACAGATCCGAGATATGGGATGTCTCTAATCGTGCTGATTTTGTGGCAGACAATAGCTACCTATTTCAGAACATGGATATTCAACAGCACGAATGGGAGCATTCTTGCGGCTGTACTTTTCCATGCAGTTCAGAACACTGCGGGGATCATAGTGCCCGCAAATGTGTTTATTATCTCGTGGCTCCCTCACGATCCGTTTGTCCCTCCGGCACTGATTATCGTGGGCATCATCTTTGTGCTGGTTATCTTACTGGTTTCGAGTCCTAGGGAGATGATAACGGTATTAAAAAGGGGAGAACCAGAAATCGAGCCTGTGTAGTTCTCGAATGCGCGCGCTGATCAGGACTCTGCTGGACTTGGAGTTGCCCCACCCAAAAGTTGAGGATATTTTAGATACTGTATAGTGTTTTACAGAGGTATCATATTGCACGTAGTAGTTCTCGTCCATTTTCTGTGATCTGGTATACTCCTCGCTCCGGACGGGATATGTACCCGTTTGAGAGCAGCCACTTGATTATCACCTGGGCCTTCCACGGCGAGGGAGACTCCTTGACAACCATCTTCAATAGCGGCGTCCACCTCATGGGGCCTTCACTAAGCCTTTCCAGCATCATCCGGGCTATCCTCAGCTTCTCATCGAGGCGCTTCACAGGCTACACATCCGGATACCTCTTCCCCTCCTCTATGAACCTGTAATCCGAGGCCTTCACCTTGACATTCCTGTAGAGACGATAGATCCTCTCGATCTCCCTCTCCCAGACCTCAAGGACGTTCCCCGCGTCCTCCCTGTACTCGCCGATGGCCACGCTCCTCGGCTGCCTTGTCTTGATGGACTGAGCCGTCAATAACATGCTCAGCTTCTTGATGAGCTTGTCTGACGTGTCTTGGCTACCTAGTTTCTTGTCTATCTCGGCGTCGCTCATCTCGACGATGCCGGAGATCTCAGTGTCCGTGAGGCTCGTCTCAACTATGAGCCGCACATCAGCAGCCGTGCAGTAGACCAAGTCTACTCCTCCGTCTCGGACTCCTCGGCCTTTTTCCTCGTGCGCCTCGTCTTGACCAGCTCGAAGCCCGGGGCCTCGACCAGCTGCTCGGCGACCTCGTTCTCCA
>JAEHCT010000178.1 GCA_020697635.1 Candidatus Bathyarchaeota archaeon | reverse complement strand
CCTATTCCATGTTGCACCGTCACCCATGGACATCGCCTACAAAGAAAACCTTTTAAATCCGGCGCCGCGTAAGGAGTCTCGTCGGGGTGAATTAATTGACAGGTGAATATTTCCTCCGGGCCTAGAGCCAAAACGTATCCGACCCCCGAGTACAGAGAAATCCTCGAAAACATCCGAAACCTGAAACTAGAGGTAGCTGTATTCGGCCAAACCAACCCAAGCATCCAGCACAACATACTCCTCAAACGCTGCGACGCGCTAGAGGAGTCCGTGCGCCACCACTACAGCCAGCTCAGCCGACTTGAGCAGGCGCTCTTCACGACCGCCAGCACAAAACTAACCGAGAAGCAGTGCACCATACTCCGGTGGCTGACGCATCATTACAGAGAGAAAGCCGTCTACACAGTGCTCATCCAGCGGCTCTCAGAGGAGCTGGGGATACCCGAGTCCACGGTACGCTGGAACCTGAAGGGGCTGAGGGAGGCCGACCTGATAAACGCCGGCACCAAGGAGAACAAGGGGGTGCCTGTGAGCCTCACAGAGATGGGGCGCATCATGGCCAGCTACTCAAGGGCAGGTGACTGAAGCCCCGTTCCTTCAACCAGCGAAGCCGATCACATGTCGATCCACAACATTCTTTCAGTAACCTAGGTAGAGAACCTTTTCTTGTATCTCAGGGCATCCGCGTACATGTTTCCGCCATGAAACGTCAGCACCACTGCGTCCCCGCTCCAACCTGTTACCCTCTGGTATATTTTCGAGAGGAGGTCGCCGTCAAAAGCTGAGGCCCCGAACATCCTCGAGTACGCCACAGCGGCGCCGGGGACCGGGGGCTCCCTAGCAAGATCCACCACAGGCACCAGCCCCTCACGAAGCATCTCCGCCCTGACAGCCTTGACACGGTCCTGGCTGTTCCGCGCCCTGGCCTCCCAGAAGACTTGCATCCCACCGAGTCCGGCGCTAGGCAAGATTGCCGCTACCTCGCGGACCTTCCTCTCGTCCACGGCTAGGCTGGGAGGAGTCTGTAAGACGAGCATATCGGAGCGGAGCAGCCGCAGCGTCATCCTCATACGCTCAAGCACCCTGAAGGTCTCCTCGGCAGGCGTCAAGCCCAGCTCGTGGGTGGCCCTACGATTACACTTCACCGAGAAAGTGAAGCCTGGGGGCACCCTCCGTCTCCAGGACCTCACCGTGCTCAGCCTAGGCATGTGATAGAAGGTCGTGTTCACTTCGACGTAGTCGAAGAGCCCTGCGTAGGCGTTGAGCCTATCCTCCTCGTCTAGGGGCAGGTAGGCCCAACCCCCGGCCCCTATCTTCACGGATCTGTTTTCACGGCTAGAGACGGAAACCGGGGGCTCCAAGGCGTTATGGACACCTTCGACATCCATTACTCTAAGCCATGAGAGGCCCCTTTTATAACGAAGCCGCATCCCGCGGTACCACGGAGTCGGCTGAATGACATATTGTTGTGCAGGCACAGCTACCCAAAACCCTTTTCTACCATGATAAGAGTGGTGTGTTAGGCTATGAGCAGTTAGCCGAGGTGTGAAGTACGTTTGAGTATAGAAGCCTATATAATGATGAACATAAAGTCCGGTTCAGAGGACCCGGTCTGTGAGACCCTTACGAAGTTCCAAGAGGTGGAAGAGGTCGCGGTCATCTACGGGGAGTATGACGCCGTCATAAAGGTAAAGACATCCGACATGAAGACCCTCGACACATTCATCATCGAGAAGCTGAGGTCGATACCCAACATCTTCCTGACGGCGACGATGCTAATAGCGAAGCAGTACAAGTAGCCGTCAGGCGCAAACTTTATTATCCATCGCCTTATCCTAGACTCCACGCTTGCCCTGGTAGTATAGTCAGGCCCAGTATGTCCGGCTGTCACCCGGACGATCCCGGGTTCGAATCCCGGCCAGGGCGCCACCACCACACCTGCTTGACTCGACTAGTTATTCTCGCGCACTGTCTCTCAACTAAGTTTTTTAGTCAGTATCAATACTGGTGTATAGAAACAGAGAGAAAGCGGACACAAGGAGTGAAAGGATTTGTTCATGCCTAGAGCCTATGACAGGGCTATAACCATATTTTCGCCGGAAGGTCGGCTGTACCAGGTCGAGTACGCCCTCGAGCTGGTGAAACGGGGCGCCCCAGTGGTCGGGATCGCCTGCCCCGAAGGAGCGGTGTTGGCCGCCAACGAGACCCCGGAGAGCGACCTTGAGGACCCGGAATACTTCAGGAAGATATACCAGCTCGACGACCACGTCGCCTCGGCCATCGCCGGCCTTAGCAGCGACGCCAGGGTGCTCATCGACCAGGCCAGGGTTTTCTGCCAGAGCAACAAGTTCCTGTACGACGAGCCCGTTGACATTGAGGTGCTCGCCAGGAGGCTAGGGGACCTTGCACAGGTATACACGCAGCACGCCGGCGTACGCCCTTTCGGCGTCAGCATGATAATCGCGGGGTACGACGCCACAGGCAGCCGTGTACTGACCACCGACCCCAGCGGGGCATACCGGGGATTCAAGGCCACCGCCGTCGGCAGGAAGAACGAAGAAGCCATCAGGCTGCTCGAGGAGAAGTACAGGGGCGACATGCCTCTAGACGAGGCCGTGAAGCTGGCAATAGAGGCGGTGAACGTGGCGTCCGACACACCCGTAACGTCCAAGACGGTCAAGGTCGCGGTGATCCCGGCGGACACCAAGACCTTCAAGAGATTGACCGAAGAGGAAGTGGATAAGCACCTCAAGTAGGAGGAGGCTCAACCATGAGCGCCAAGTACACCCTTGTCCGTTACCAGACTGGCAGCGAGAAGTTCGAGATAATGGTTGACCCAGACAAGGGATTGGCGTTTAAGAGAGGAGAACTAGACGAAGTGCGCAACGTACTCCTCGTAGACACCATATTCACTGACGCCAACAAAGGAGAGAAGGCGTCGGCTGAGAAACTGAAGAAAGCCTTCGGGACCAGCGACCCATTGGAAGTCGCTGAGATCCTCTTCGAGAAGGGGATCTTCCAGCTGAACACCCAGCAGCGCAGGGAGATGATGGAGCAGAAATGGAGACAGATAATCCACATCATCTCACGCACCTACGTCGACCCCAAGACCAAGCTCCCTCACCCTCCGGTGAGGATAGAGAACGCCCTCGAGGACGTCAGGGTCCAGATAGACCCCTTCAAGGACGCGGACGAGCAGGTGAAAGACGTGGTCGACGCGCTGCGGCACATACTGCCCATGAGCAGCGACAACATCCAGATAGCCATAAGGGTCCCCGCCGAGTACACGGGAAAAAGCTACGGGATAGCTAAGGACTACGGCGAGATAAAGAGGGACGAGTGGCAGTCGGACGGCTCATGGATAGCCGTGGTGGAGCTGCCGGCGGCCATGCAGGTGGAGATGCTCGAGGCACTGGGGAAGTCAACCCAGGGCAACATCCAGTCGAAGATAGTGAAGTAGAGAAGGAAGAAGAGATTGAGCGAAAAATTCGAGACACGTGACATAGTCGTCCCAGGCGACCTGTTATATGAAGGCCGCATCAGGACGGGGGAGAACACGTTCAGGAGCGAGGGAAACGTCTACTCCAACAAGGTGGGGCTAGTCAGCTACAGCAAGGACCGGGTATCAGTGATCGCCCTTGAGGGCACTTACACCCCGCTCGTGGGGGACCTAGTTGTGGGTATGGTTAGCGACATCGAGCTAGGGCAATGGGTCATCGACATCGGTGCCTCGGTGGATGCCAAGCTGACGATGCCTGATGCCATCAACAAGTCGTTCAGGACCAGCTTCGACATGACGAAGGTGCTGGACGTGGGCGACGTCGTGGTAGCCAAGATCGTTGACCTCGACAGACGCAGGACACCCATTCTGTCCATCGTGAGCAGGGACCTGGGAAAGGTGCACGAGGGCTTCATAATGAAG
>JAEHCT010000177.1 GCA_020697635.1 Candidatus Bathyarchaeota archaeon | reverse complement strand
TGGGCACCGCGTCTGAGCTCATGACGGAGGAGGCTAGGTCTTTCCACTCCTTCTTCAGCGCCGCCACGTGTTCAAGGTACCTTCTTTTCTCGGGTTTCCTCATCATCTCTTTGAGCACAGCGAGGAGGTCTTGGACTCCCGCCTTCGCGTCGCAGACCATCTTCGACGCTACGTTGTAGTTTCTTCCGATGGTCTCCGGCTCTGCGTCGAGCTGGAGTATGGTTGCGTCTTGTCCGGGCACGGTCCAGTTGTCTGTCGCCATGCCGCCGGCCCTGGAGCCGATGAAGAAGACGACGTCGGCGTCGTCGACCACCTTGTTCGTGGCTGAGCACGAGTATCTGCCTGCGACGCCTATGGATAGCGGGTGCGTGTCCGGTATGGTGCCTTTACCGCTGAGGGTGGTGGCGACAGGTATGAAGAGATACTCGGCTAGCTCGACGACCTCGGCCCAGGCCCGTGATATCATGACTCCGCCGCCAGCCACCATGACGGGGCGCTCGGCTTCTGCGAGGGCCTCCGCGACCTCCTTAACACTCCCCGGGTCTGGGCGGGTTCTGTCCGTGGGGTACGTGGCGTGGCCCGGGTCTGCGTGTGGCTCGGGGACGTCGGCCTCGTTGTTGGCGGCGTCGTAGTGGAGGTTTATGTGTACTGGCCCGGGGCAGCCGCTTGTGGCTACGGTGAAGGCGTTTCTGGTGATCTCGGCCGCCCTCTCGGCCTGGTATATCTGGGCGTTCCACTTGGTGGTGGGCTCGAAGAAGGGCATCTCGTCGAGTTCCTGGTACTGGAACCTGTAGAGGTGGGGTACGCTGGTGGAGCCGGTGAGGGCTATGACTGGGGTGCAGGTCCAGTAGGCCTCGGAGATGCCGGCTGCGAGGTTGATGGCGCCGGGCCCGGCCTGCCCGTAGCACACGCTGGGCCTGTAGCTTACCCTTGAGTAGCCGTCGGCCATGTAAGCGGCGGCCTTCTCGCTGCGCGCGAGGACGAGGTCTATGCCGGCGTCCTCTATCTCTATGAATAGCGAGATCATTCCACCCGAGACGTGGAAGAAGTGTTCTACCCCATGGTTTCTCATGGTTCTCGCTATTGCCTTAGCACCTGTCATGCGAGCCATCATAATCAACCTAACTATTGTATACGCGACAGAAAACATTTGCAGTTATATTGTTAAAAAATGGTAGATGCCTCCTTTTATGGTTGTAGTGTGAATCTCACCGGTCTCACCAATCACTGAACTTATTGATACGTGTTTTAACTGACTTCAAACACTGTAACTGCTTGAGAATCGTTGTCCATTGAACAGAATATCCTAGATCATGTCGAGTCCAAGAGGGATGGGATTATATCTTTTATGCAGAGGCTCATCCAGACCCGCAGCGTCACAGGCGAGGAAGCCGAGATAGGGGCCCTCATGGAGAAGGAGTGCGCCAGAGACGGCCTGGAGGTCGACCTCGTTGAGCCTCTCACAGGCAGGATAAGCATCGTCGCCAAGCACACCGGCACCGGGGACGGCCCCCGTATGATGATGTACAGCCACTATGACGTGGTCCCGGCGGGCGACCCCGACACGTGGAAGCACCCGGCCTTCGGCGGCGAGATACACGACGGCTACATCTGGGGCAGGGGCGCCCAGGACGACAAGGTCGCCACCTGCGGCCTAACCATGGCGTACAGGGCGCTCAGGGAGCTAGGCATCCAGCTCAAGGGCGACATCGTGTTCACCCACGTGGGCGACGAGGAGCGCGGCGGCCGATACGGGTTCCAGGAGGTACTCAACCGGGGCTACGGCGACGGCGTCGACTACCTCTTCTACGCCCACGGCGGCGACCCCGACAACATCGGCGTGGCGGCCAACGGCAGCAGAGGCGCCGCCATCACCGTCAAGGGACGAAGCGCCCACACCGCCCGGCTAGAGCAAGGCGTCAACGCCATCGCCCACGCCGCCGGCCTCGTAACCGAGCTGCAGAGGCTGGCCGACCAAGTGAACAGCCGAGAGTACCACCTCCCCGGCACCGACAGCGTCATGAAGAGCAGATTCAGCGTCAACAGGGTACACGGCGGCGTCGCCAACAACAACGTCCCCGACACATGCACGATATACGTGGACAGACGCTACACCCCCGGGGAGACAGAGGAACAGGTGGACAAGGAGTACGCCGACGTCATCAAGCGAGCTAAACAGAAAGACCCAGCCCTAGATGTGGAGTACAGGGTCCAGCCTGGGAACCTCGTATCCGTCGCCCCAGCCGACTCGCCCATAGTCAAAGGCATACAGGAGGCCGCCGAGAGGGTCATCGGGTACACCCCCGATCCCGTGGGAGGCAGCCACAGCAGCGACCACGGCTGGTTCGTCAGACGCCACGGGAAGCCCTTCGCCAGCTACGGCATCGGCGGAGAGGGAGTCCACTCCGCTAACGAACGCATCAAGGTCGAGGACGTCATAGCCACCACCAAGGTCTACGCCCTAAGCATGATAAACATCCTAGGAGCAGAATAGCGAAGAAAAATCGATGAAAAGAGTGAAATGCGCTTCACACTATTTCATACGATCCTCCCAGCACGGGGATCGGGGATGCAGGCAACAGCTTGACGCATTTTAGAACTTCATTAAACACGGTCTTATCCAACAGGAACCTCCTGGCCGTCACCGTAACCCAGAGCCTCTTCATGTTCGCCATGTTCCTGTGGCGCCCCTTCTGGGGGCTCTACATACTGGAGCTCGGCGGCACCAAGAGCACACTGGGGGCCCTCACCGCCCTCCAATTACTATCAGTCCTACTGGCACAGCTCCCCGGAGGCGTCCTCTCAGACAGGATAGGCAGGAAGAGAGTCATCCTCGCGGCCTCGGTGCTGGGGTTTCTTCCTCCCCTCGTCTTCCGTCTCTCGACGCACTGGGCTATGCTGGTGCCGGGGATATTCGCGTTCGCGTTGTCCTCCCTGGCCACCCCCGCGTTGAACGCGTTGATAGCCGACAGCCTGCCACGGGAGAGCCGGGCAACCGGCTTCGGCGCCTACACCATGGCCTATTACCTGTCCATCGTGGCCTCGTACCCCGTCGGAGGGTACATCATGGACCGGATGGGCCTGGTCCCAGGGGCACACATGGGCTTCACGCTGTCGTTCCTCCTCACCGTCCCCATCGTCCTCATCAGGTGGAGGTTCATCGAGGAGACCGTGAAGCCGAGACAAGTAACAGCCGACACGCCCAGGCTCAGCCTCTCCCCCTCACAGCTGAGAACGGTGCCCACCGAGATCTGGAAGCTCGTCATAGTCGCCATACTGAGCAGCTTCGGTTTCCAGCTGTTCTGGTCCTTCGTGGTGGTCTACTGCGTCGAAGAGGTTGGGCTATCCATGCTGCAGTGGAGCTACGTCAGCGTCATCTCCAACCTCACCGGCGCCTGCTTCATGATCCCAAGCGGCTTCCTCTCAGACAGAGTAGGAAGAAAACGCATAATCATCCTGTCACAGCTGGCGGTGTCGACCTCCAGCCTCGGATACATCCTATCCTCCGGCTTCAGCGGCGTTGCCTTGGCACGGTTCGTCGGAGGCCTAGGGGAGGGGCTCGGCGGAAACGTGATGGGCGCCGCAGGCGGCCCCGTGTGGCAGGCCCTCGTCACCGAGATCGCGCCAGCCGAGACACGCGGCAGCATACTGGGTCTAATGGGCACCCTCATAGGCTTCCTCACCGCCCCCGCCCCCATCCTCGGCGGGTACCTCTACGAGAACGCGTCGCCGCGGCTCCCGTTCATCGCCAGCTTCATCTCGGGCATCCTAGGATGCCTAGTCTTCTCACTGTGGGTGCGAGAGCCAGATAGAGCAACGCGCAGAGCCTGAAGGCGCCGATCATCCACCGTTTCCCCTGTAGCAGCGCAGCCACTGCCCAAGGAACCCACCACAAACAGGAGAGATTCTGGGTTTAGTTCTGGAG
>JAEHCT010000176.1 GCA_020697635.1 Candidatus Bathyarchaeota archaeon | reverse complement strand
GCCCCGAGTGGGGCTGACAGGTAGATCTCGAGCTTCCCCATGGGTTCCTGTCTCAGGGCGGTCTGGATGGGGATCATGATGGAGAATAGGAAGAGTGTGGCGAGGATGACCCGCACCTGGGAGACGGCGACCTGGGACAGGATCAGGGCGGCTGCGTCCCCGACGTAGCGGTCCACTATCATGGGCGCAACGATGAAGATGTAGGCGGCGATCGACGCCACAAAGAGAATCGGTAGAACCGGCCTGAGCTTCCTGATTCTACCTGTGCTCACCCTGTACTCGTTCTTGGCTATCACGAGCCACTTAGGACTGGGCAACCTGCTCCCTCCATGCGAGGAGCTCGCCGTTCGCAACGCCGCCCGTCAGGGCTATGAACGCCTCCTCCAGGGTCTCTCTACCCGACTGAGTGATGATCTCATCGATGGTGCCCACAGCGATGAGCCTCCCATTGTTGATGATGCCTATTCGGTCGCAGAGCTCCTCCACCACCGGCAGTAGGTGGCTGCACATGAAGATGGTCTTCCCCGCCGTGTCCGCAAGCTCCTCGATGAGCTCCTTCACCATGTGTGAAGCCCTTGGATCTAGGGTTGACGTGGGCTCGTCCAAGAAGATGATCGGCGGGTCGTGGATAAGGGCTGCAGCTATCAGCAGCTTCTGCTTCATGCCGCTGCTATATCCCTCGATCAGGTGGTCACGCCTGTCGTGGAGGCCAAAGAGCTTCAGCAAATCGTTGTTTCTTTCCTTGAGGATGTCTCCGGGAACGTCGTAGAGGGCACCCATGAACTCCAAGAACTCGTATGCGCTTAGCTTGTCGTAAAGCCCCGGGGACTCAGCTAGCATCCCCGTGACCCGCTTGACCTCATTCTCCTGTTCTAAGATATCGAATTCTTTCACGATTGCCGTTCCGCTGGTTGGCTTAATGATTCCATTCAGCAGTCGGACGACTGTAGTCTTACCCGCCCCATTAGGCCCAAGGAGGCCGAAGGTCTCCCCCTCGTAGACTATGAGGGAAAGGTCGTCAACGGCTTTAATCTCGCCTCCTTTACCATAATATTTGGACAGGCCATCCGTCTTGATCATGATCTTCATCTACCTTCAACTCCTATTCCGGTTGTGAAACATGATTACGGCCCCAGACATGACGGCTATCAATGCAACTCCAAGGGCTATGTAGGTCATGTTCCTAGCTGAATCCAGGGCTGATCGTAATTCCAAGTTATGGCGTTCAAGCTCGGTGACGGTATCTTGTATATCATTTGATTCTGATTGCAGTTCGGTTACCTGGTTTTCTAGCTCGCTGGTCTGCTGGTCGAGCTCTGAGTTCAGGTCACCGAGTTGGCCTTGAAGCTCCTCCATCGCATATTCAACAGTCTGCAGCTGGGAGTCGAGGTTTCGCACCTTTCTTGCTGGGTCCTTGAGCCAGGTGGCAAGGTCACTGAGAGCGTACTCCTGTACAGGGTCCATGGGCTGCAGCATCCCCTCCACAGGGCTGAGAGTGTGCCCCAACCCCGGATAGGTGATCAGCGTGTGATCTGGATGATCCACCTCGATCAACCTCTGCTCCAGCAGGAGGCCCGCCTCAGGGGGCGTCTGGGTGTCACCCCCACCCTGGAGCATAAGGATACTAGCTGTGACGTTACCGATCACCACCAGGTTAGATTCTAACTCCAAGTGGGATTGAATCCAGGGATCGTAATAAGGACTCTCCGGATCCGATGATATATAGAGCTCGAACTGCTGGAGAAGCAGCGGCTCCAACTCGCCGCGAATGCTGAGGTATCCATCACCATCTGTGTCTAAGCCCGGATACCAGTCGTAGGTGTCCCCCGTGGAGTATATAGCGCCCTGGGGCGGGAGGGGCGAGACCACGGGGACCATGGCGAGTCCCTCCATCTTCGCCTCCATTTCCGCCACCGAGAGTAATCCGTTCTGGTCTCCGTCCAGCTCAGCTTCCGCGTACTTTATCTTCTGGCTCACCACCTGCCAGAACACTAACTTTCGGGCGTCCTCAGCGATAGCCGCCCAAAGCACCACGTTCCTGAGATTCGCACCTCCGATCGCGAGTCTCAGGGCAATTATCGCCCCCTCGCTGTGACCCAGGAGAGTAATATCCTCGGAATCAACCTCCGTCAAGCCCGATAATACCTCGAGAGCCTTCCCAGCATCGTCGATAAAGACCCGGACCTCCGGCATTCGCGTCATCTCCGGGTTCAGGATAGTACCGTTGAGCCCGACGTATCTCTTGTTATAACGGAGCACCGCGTAGCCCCTTGCCGAGAGGTACTCGGCGACCTGGAGCATGGGTCTCGAGGGTTCCCCGGTTCCCGTGAAGACCGCCGGCATGAACTCGTTCATGTCTACTGAGCCGGACCCTCCAATGAGGAGGACCCCTGGGAACGGCCCATCCCCGATCGCGGGGTACGTCAATTGAGCGTCGGTCTTCACCCCGTCCGCGAGGTCAATCACTAGGTCTCTCCTCGAGATCGGATCGTTGGCTAGAGCCTCTGCGCCCTGTGAGGAGGACAGCACCATCAGTAAGATAAGCCATGTGGTCTGTAATCTCTTTGAGTTCGAAGTGGCCATTCTACCCGGCCTCCTCGTCATTGGGATGGGCTGCATCTATCTCGTCCTCGGCGACATTAGGCCTAACGACGGCCCTTGATCCGCTGCCATTTTCTCGGTTCTTCCCCAGGAGATTAATCCTGGTTTCCACTTTTCTCATCTATATTCACCTAGTATCTATTGACTGGAAACGCACTATGCTTCGGGGCACGTCCTTATCTGTATCTCCCCATCAGCCTATCCAGGAGAGACTCCCATCCTCCCTGAGCCCGCTCAGCCTCACGCCTCACCCAGCCTCTCAACCATACCAGTAGCACTATCAGAACCAGGGCGATGGCGGCGAGGTAGTAGTACCAGACCTCTGTGAAGTTGCCTCCTCTCATCCCGGACCACACGAATACCACCAGGCCGAGGAACGCCGAAAAGGTGCACATGACCAGTAATCCGAACCACCAGTTGGACCATCTGACTAATCCCGAGCCCCTTGGAGTCCTGACGTTCTGGAGGTACTCTTCGTAGCCGTTCTCCAGCTCCTCGGTCATCGAGCCCAGGACCGTCAGGGCCCTCTTGCCGAGGGGGGTGAGGCGATACCTCCGGTCCCCGTTCCTCTCGACCAACCCCTCCAGCTGCTTCAGATGATAGTTCATCCTACCGGTATTAAGGCCCAGCTCCCCCAGTATGTCGCTGTAGATGGCGCCTTGGGGAGCTACGCTGATTATCTTGAGGATGTTCCGTCGCTCCCTGTGGCCGAGGCCTTGGATGATGAGCTCTTCCACGTCCTCCCTCTTGTTCTCCATTCGCCGTTTCACCGCTTGTACTAGGCATTAAGGATGAAAATAACCCTTTTTGAATAGAAAAGTTTGGTAAATAATCTTTTCAAAACGAGTCACATATTCAAGAGGAAAATTTGTGTGTAATCCCGTTAAAACCCTCAATTATAATATTGACATCTAATCCCTTTCGCGCTTGGAAGTCCTTCGTGCTGCCTATGCGGACCGGCTGGTGAATGCCCTCATCATCAAAGATAGGCATGGATAACCTGCTTTCATTTAACGGATCTGATTATTGTGGGCGTGCTTATGTCGATCCCGTGCCGCCGGCAAGACTCGAAGATGGCCGCTCGCACTGAGGCGTCGATCATCTGAATTTTTTGCGGATTGTCTATGAAGACGAACAGAGTGTACTCCATCGCGAAGTTCTGGAAGTCAGTCATCCAGACGTAAGGCTCTTGAGAGCTTAGAATGCCTTCCACCGCCTCTGAGGCCTCTAGTAAAACTCTCCTCACCTTCTCTGGGTCCTCCTCGTATCCGACCGTCAACGAGAAGCGCCTCCTAATGATATTCTCCTTTCCGTAGTTCTTTATCTCCGTCTGGAGAAGCTT
>JAEHCT010000175.1 GCA_020697635.1 Candidatus Bathyarchaeota archaeon | reverse complement strand
CGGGGTTCCCAGCATGCAGCAGGTGGTGCTGAACTCGATGGTGGGCGTGACCCAGCTGACGTCGCTGACGTCTGTGCTTCCGGCGCTCACCATGCCCGCGCGGTAGTCGTCGAGGACGCGTTCGTCGAAGTGGACGTCCCTGAGTTTCTGCCAGTCGGGTCTGTTGCTCTTCTGGAGGCTGTTCATCTTCTTTTCGATGTCGATGCTCTGGGCCATCTTGTCGGCGAACTCCAACTCCTCCTTCGTGTGCACGGGTGCGCCGATCTCCCTCATCTGGCTGACCACTAGATCCGCCAGCGCCTTGTTGGGTAGCTTGTTGTAGCAGCCCGTCAGGAACTCTATCTTGTTGGTGGTCCTGGCCATGAGGTCCGCGCCCTTGACGATGTCCAGGACCCAGCTGTAGATCTCGTCGACCTGAGCCCTCTCGGGGGCCCTGACGTAGTACCATGTACGGGCGTACGCTGGGACGACGTTGGGCTGGCCGCCGGCCTCCTCGTGGATGTAGTGGACCCGGGCCTTCTCGATGATGTGCTCACGCATGAAGTTGACTCCGTTGCTCATGAGCTCCACGGCGTCGAGGGCGCTTATCCCGTTCTCGGGATCGCCCGCGGAGTGGGCCGTCCTGCCGTAGAAGTGGACCTTGAAGCTGTTCATGGCGTTGCCGCTGCCGGTGCCGGCGGTGTTTGCGCTCCCCGGGTGGTGGGCCAGCACGGCGTCCACTCCGTCGAAGAGGCCGTGCTTCACCATCCATATCTTGCCGACGAGGGTCTCCTCGGCGGGGCACACGTAGACCTTCACGGTCCCCTTCACCTTGTGCTCCTCCATAGCGGTCTTGAGGGCGATGGCCGCCGCGACCGCACCTGAGCCGTATATGTTGTGGCCGCAGCCGTGGCCTGGGGCCCCCTCCTTGACGGGCTCCTTGTAGGGGACGGCCTTCTGGCTGATGCCCGCGAGGGCGTCCAGCTCCCCGAGGATGCCTAGGGTGGGGCCTTCGCCGTTGCTCCACGTGCCCATGAAGGCGGTGGGCATCTCGGCGACGCCGCGGTCCACTTTGAAGCCGTGCTTCTCGGCGATGCCTGAGAGGTACTCAGACGTCTTGAACTCGAGGAGCCCGAGCTCGGCGAACCCCCACGCCTTGTCGCTCCACTCGATTATCCTCTTCTCGTTCTCGTCTATCCATTTGTAAGCGGTTTCCTTCAACTCGATCAATGAAAGATACTGTTACATGAGGATTTAAGAATACGCGGGACGCCTAGCCAGGGAGCCGTCTCTTCACGGCTTCGTGGAGGAAGTATCCGAAGCCGAGCGATATGAGGCCCTGCACCACGTTGAAGCCGGCTAACATGGGGAGCATCCCGTAGGCGACCTCCAGCGGCACGCCCCAGAAGTTGGGCATCACGAAGAGGTTAGCCGCAGACATGATAAGGACACGGGTCACGACGCCTAGCACGGTCGAGGCAGCCATGGAGTTTCTGGCGCTGAGGCGTGATCTCTCGGATAAGACGAGTCCAGCCCAGAACCCCGTCACGGTCGAGAGCTCCGCAATCATCTTCATCGACGCCGAGATCAGGTTGCCGCTGCGGGCGAGGATGCCCAGCCCCGCCACCATCGACGTAGTCGTCGCAGACGGCAGCCCATACATGAGTAGGCTGAGCGCTATCGGGACCCCCGTGAAGTCGAACTTGAGGTCCGGGAACCACGGGAAGGGAATCTTCAGCCCCGAGTACTTGAGGGTGTAGTCGAACACGAGCACGAGAGCCGCCAGGATCGCCGTCCCAGTGAGACGGGCTGTAGGGTTGATCTTTGGCTCCATAGTCTCCACCTAGGTGGTCATACTGGAATTACCCAGTATTTCAAATTAGTTACAATAATTAGGCGTCCGTTCAACAGGTCACAGCCTGAGTCTATGTCCGAAACGTTCCTTCTTCGTCCTCATGTAATGTTCGTCGTGTTCCTGTGTGGGAGCCTCCAGTGGGACATGCTCCGTGACCTCTACGCCGTAGCTCTGAAGCTGTTTCACCTTGTCCGGGTTGTTCGTGAGCAGCCTCACGCTCCGTATCCCCAGCTTATCCAGCATGGCTGCGGAGACCTCGTAGTCCCTCTCGTCGGGCTCGAACCCGAGGTGGAGGTTCGCGTCGTAGGTGTCGAACCCCTCGTCCTGGAGCTGGTACGCCCTTATCTTGTTGACGAGTCCGATGCCCCTGCCTTCCTGCTGCATGTAGAGAAGGATGCCGTGTCTCTCCTTTTCAAGGAGCGCGAGGGCTGTGTGGAGCTGTGGCCCGCAGTCGCACCTGAGGGAGCCCAAGGCGTCTCCTGTGAGGCATGAGGAGTGAAGCCTAGTCAGCACGCCGTCCTTCCCGGGGACTTCCCCCTTGACGACGGCGATGTGGTCTTTGTGGTCCTTGTTGTTGGCGAACCCCAGTATCTTGAAGTGGCCGTAGAGTGACGGGAGCTCCGCCACCCCGACGAGGCTTATGCAAAGGTTCTTGGTGCAGTTCTCGCAGTCCCAGTGGAAGCTGCAGGACCTGTACTCCCCGATGTCACGGTCCAGCATCTGGAGATAGCATTCGTCTGACAATCTACTCAACTCTCTCTAGCTGAGCCGTCGGTGATAACGGTTTCCCGGTGCCAGACTGTAAAGGTAGAGCGATCCAACAATTTTAAAAGGGCTGAGCGCGGGTAGTGGTTAAGTGATGGATGTGCATCAACTCCAATATCTACGGGCGGAGTCGACAACCTCCGCAATCTGATTCTCCGCACACTTAACGATAACCAGCTTCTCGTGCTCAACGCAGTCTCAGAGCGAGACCAGTCGCTGACCAGCCTCCTGAAGCAGTTGTCGGAGGAGTACGGTGTGCCCCTTTCCACTCTGAAGTTGAACGCAAGGATCCTCCGAGAGCTGAAACTGATCTCGTATGGATCGATACACAACAAGAAGAGCGCTAGACTCGAGGACCTAGGCAGCTTCGTCATGGGACTCGTCAACCATAGCAGGGGAGGGCTGGGAGTCCAGTTCTCGGACTGATTTTAGTCCGCTTACCATTTTTTATTTTATTTTCCTCTTTTTAGACAGAGAAAGCTCATAGCTCGTCAGGCATCTCGCCGCCCCCCATGAGTTCCTTGATCCTCTCATCCACCTCGGCGATGACGGCGCCTCGATCCACCTTGCCCATGGTGGTCATGGGGAGCTCTTCCCTGAACATTATCGCCGTGGGGACCTGGTACTCCTCAAGTTTGCTTGCGCAGAGCTCGATGAACTCACGCTCCAGTTCACGTGACGGCTCGTAGCCGTCGACCAGCTTAACGGCGGCCCGGATGTCCGTGGAGCACCTGAGGGGGTCCGGGACACCGAAGGCGACGGCCGCCTCGACTGCCCCGTGGCTAACGAGGGCTTCCTCCACCATGGTGGGCCAGACCGTGTGCCCCCGGGCCATGATCCTGTCCCTCTTGCGCCCGACTATGTATAGGTAGCCGTCACCGTCCATGTAGCCTATGTCCCCCGTGTGGAGCCACCCGTCCCTGAGGGCCTCTGCGGTCTCCTCTGGGCTGCCCCAGTAGCCCTTCATGATCTGGGGGCCCCGCACGACGATCTCGCCTTTCTCGCCGGGGGGCATATCCACCTCCCCCAGCTGGAGGTCCATGATCTTGGCCTCGGTGTCAGGGTAGAGGAGGCCGGCGCTGGCGTAGTTGGGATCCCCCTCCACAGGGGTGGCGGTGACGCTGGGGCCGGCCTCGGTGAGCCCGTACCCCTGGTACATCCTGGCTCCGGCGACCGCCTCGAACTCCCTCATGTGCTCGACCTGGATCATGGCTCCGCCGGAGGCGCAGTGGGTCAGGCTTGTGAGGTCGTACTTTTCTAGGTCAGGGTGGTGCAGTATCTCCCTGATTAGCCTCGGTATCAGGGGGAAGTGAGTTACCCTGTGCCTGTTCGTCGCCTTCAAGATGTCC
>JAEHCT010000174.1 GCA_020697635.1 Candidatus Bathyarchaeota archaeon | reverse complement strand
AGATGGACGTGCTCAAGGTGACGCCCTACTACAGGTTCATGGCCATGAAGTGGGGCAGCGAGTTCGACTTCAGGGACAACGAGGAGGAGGCACACACTCTCAGCACCACCGTCAAGGAGCCCGGTGACTGGGAGAAGCTATGGGTACTCGACCCGAGGAAGGAGCTCCGCGAGTACGTGCGCTGCAACGAGGTGCTGGCGCGGGACCTGCGCAGGATGCCATTCATCTATACAATCCCGAGCCCCATCATCCAGGCCATGAACGGCGTCGGCACCCCGGAGCGGGTGATGGAGGACATGAAGAGCAGCCCCGGCGCCCTGAAGGAGGGCATGGAGACCATCACGGAGACCACCATCGAGTTCGCCAAGGCATGCGTCGACGCCGGAGCCACAGGCATATTCTACGGCATCGGCGGAGGAGGAAGGGTCTGGAGGGAGCTCTCCAAGCAGCAACTGGAGGAGTACGCCCTCGGCTACGACAGGAGGGTGCTGGAAGCCGTGGACTGCCCCATAAAGTTCATGCACATCTGCAGCACACCCCAGGGCAACCCCCAGGACAAGAACCTCATGGAGGATGGCTGGTTCAAGAAGTACCCCGTGCACTGCATCAACTGGGACGCTCACGAGTACACGTGGCTCGACAGAGCCAAGAAGATATACGGGGACAGGTTCGCCGTATGCGGCGGCCTCAACAGGGTGACGACTCTACGGACAGGCACCCCCAGGCAGGTGGAGGCCGAGGTAAAGAATGCCATAGAGGACGCCGGCGAAGGAGGAGGCTTCATGCTGGGCCCAGGCTGCACCGTCTACCAGGACATGCCCAGGGAGAACTACAACGCCGTAGGCAGAGCCGTCATCAAGCACGGCTACTACAAGAAATAGGGGATAACCCCTTTTTCTACCAGTTTCTTAGGACGTCCAGTATCAGACGCACCCCGGGGCCCTTGCTTCCCTTGGGGTTGTAGCCCTTGTCGCTCTTCTGCTCCATGAGGCCCGCGATGTCGAAGTGGGCCCACGGCGTGTCGCCGACGAACTTGCTGAGGAACCGGGCCGCAGTGATGGCGCCGCCGGGTCTGCCCCCCGTGTGCTTCCAATCCGCGACGTCGCTCTTGAGCTGCTCGTCGTAGACGTCCCACAGGGGCATCCTCCACACCCTCTCGCCGCTGGTGCGTGACGCCTTCTCGATGCGCTCCGCCACGCAGTCGTCGTTGGAGAAGTAGCCGATGGCGTGCTCCCCGAGGGCCACCTGCATGGCGCCCGTGAGGGTGGCGAAGTCGAACATGGCGGCAGGTTTGTAGTTCTTGGCGGCGTAGCTGAGGGCGTCGTTGAGCACCATCCTGCCCTCTGCGTCGGTGCTGATGACCTCCACGGTGAGGCCGCTGTAGGTGTCCACGACGTCGCCGGGGTGGTACGCCCTGCCGGACGGCATGTTGTCGGTGGCCGCCACGATTCCTAGGACGTTGAGGGGCGGCTTAAGCTGCGCCACGGCCTTCATGGCCGAGATGGTTATGGCTGCGCCGGTCATGTCGGTCTTCATGAGGGGCATGCCTTCGCGGCTCTTCAGGCTGATGCCGCCCGTGTCGAAGGTGATCCCCTTGCCGATGACGGCCACCGTCTCCGCTCCCTCCTTTCCGTTGTACTCCATCACGATGAACTTGGGCGGCTCCTCGGTTCCCCGCGCCACCGCTAGGAAGCTGTGGAGCCCAGCCTTCTTGGCGTCCTCCCTGTCCAGCACCTTGACCTCTACGCCCAGCTTCCTGAGCTTCAGCGCCTCCCCGGCGAGCACGGTGGGGGTGACCCGGTTCCCAGGGCCCCACGCGAGCCTCCTGCACATGTTGACCGCCTCGGCGATCACGGTGCCTTCCGCGGCCTTCCTCTCATGTTCCTTCCCTGCCTCGGGGGAGACAATCATGAGCTCCTTTACGGCTTTGAACTCGTCGAGCTCCCTGGTCTTGTGATACGGGTCCTTGAAGCTGCCCAGTATGAAGGCCTCGACGAGGGCCTCGGCCGCCTCGCCTGGGTCCAAGCCCCACGCGACGTGTTCGAGGCTCACAGCGATGGCCTCCACGCCCAGGTCACGGATCCGTCTGGACGCATCGCCTAGGACTTTTCTCAGGTTCTCTGCGTCGTGGCTCTCTGCGTCGCCGAGGCCGACGAGCATGAGCCGCTTAGCCGGCAGCCTTCCCTGGGTGTAGATGAGGGTGTGCTCACACTTCTTGCCCTTGAAGTCGCCGAGGTCCATGACGTCTTTCACTAGCCTCTGGATCACAGGGGGCAGTTGAACTGAGTCCTCAGCTACCCCTATCACGAGCAGGGGAGCGTCCACTTCCTCCGGCTTCTTCTTGACTATGGATGTCTTCATGGATGAAGAATTAGGGTCATGATTATTTAAACGGAGAAGCTTGTCTCAACGTCAGACGCGCCTCTAACTCTTATATACAGAGGCCTCTCACCCTCGACGCCGTAGCTGTTTGACGCAATAACGTTCATGACTTGACCAAGAATTTAATATAGAAAGACAATTCGGCTGTGATGGTAAAAAGGCTTGAAATCTCGGATGATTCAAAAAAAGGGATATGATTTTATAATGATGTGCCCCCTTTCTGTGTGAAAAACTTCTATCGGTGAAAAGATGGCGCAAGAAGACGCGAAACTACATGGTGTAGTCAACCAGGTGGGGCTGGAGCGGGACGAGGTGGAGTTCCGTAGCTTTAACCTCACGCTGGGGATCAAGGTGAAGACAGGGAAGAAACTGAGCCTGAAGGAGGGAGAGCGCCTCATAAAGAAAATGAGGAAGGAGTTACTAGGCAAGAACATCGAGTTTGAGGCCATCTCCATCCCGTGCCCGGTCTGCGGCAAGACGTTCAACACGGATGCGGGCATGAAGCAGCACGTGAGGCGGCAGCACAACGATGGAGTGGACACAGCCAAGCCACAGAAAAAGAAGCCCAAGAAAGCTTCGTCCAAGAAGAATCCATCTAAGAAAACCAGTAAGAAAGGGTCTAAGAAGAAGACCTAGCCGCTTTTTTGAGGCTCTTCTTGAACTCGATGAGGGCCTCAACCTGGGGGTTGCTCTTGTTGAGCTGGTAGACTATGGAGACCTTACCTACCTTGCAGCCCGTTACCAGGCCTCTTTCGAGGAGCCCGGGCATCACGGGGCTGACGGAGCCGGGGTTCTTGTCTATTCTCCTGGCGATCTCCCTTAGGTTCATCCACTGGTTGGGGTCGTCTATGAGCATGTCTAGCACCAGCAGCATTATGGATGGCCCCAGGAGGTCGTTGATGGTGGGCTTCACAGGTTTTAACATGTGTTTGGAAATATAAAAGATAGCCCTTACACCAAACATATAATGTAATAATCAAATGATTGTTTGGATATCCAAACATTTATATTTATACGGCAACCTCTGATATCAAGATAGATTCTGATCAACTACAGGAGAAACTAGTTTGAAGAAGATGAGGCTAGGCAAGACCGGGCTCATGGTCTCCAGGGTGGCGATGGGAGGCATCCCGATCCAGCGTCCGCCGCTGGAGGAAGCCGTCAGGGTGATCAACAGGGCGCTAGACCTTGGCGTCAACCTCATCGACACGAGCATCGGGTACGCGGACAGCGAGCTGATCATCGGGAGGGGCATCGCCGGGAGAAGGGACGAGGTGGTCCTCGCCACCAAGGGGAGCTGGCGGAGCAAGGAAGCCTCGGCGGAGCACATAGACTCCAGCCTGAAGAGGCTGGACACAGATCATATCGACCTCTGGCAGATGCACAACATCAGGGACCCGGAGGCCTTCAAGCAGGTCGTGGCGACCGGGGCCTCGATAGAGGCGGCCCACGAGGCGCTGGATGAGGGGAAGATACTGCACCTCGGGTTCAGCACCCACAACCTGGAGGTCGCGCTCATGGGGGTGGAGTCCGGACTCTTCGAGACCGTTCAGTTCCCGTTCAACTTCATCGCCAGG
>JAEHCT010000173.1 GCA_020697635.1 Candidatus Bathyarchaeota archaeon | reverse complement strand
TAGCACGTCACCTATACAACTTAAACTAAACGTTGAATAAGAGTCAAAATTATCCGAAGAATGCGCCGAGGCTTGTCTGCTGGGGCCGCCCCACCAGCGCGTCGAAGCTCATGTCCAGCGCGTCGAGGAGCTGCTCGAAGGTGCTCTCCAAGTACTCCTCGTACTTCTTCAAGTCGACGTCCCTGGGCTTGGCTATGATGGCGGGGAGCACATTGTCCTTGGTCACCACATAGCTGATTATGTCGCCCTCCACCACCTCGTGGCCCATGTCCACGAGCATCCTGCCCGCCTTCACGTGCTGGGGATTGGTGTCGTACCTGCTGAGGTCCTTGCCCAGCTGCATCTGGAACGCCACCTCCCCTATCTTGAAGTCCCTGTCCTGGAGCCGCGTGTGCACCTCCTCCACGAGGCCCTTGATGTCCTCCTTGGCCCGGGGGAAATCCTCGGGCGTCTGGACGTTGCTCAGTATGGTGGTGAGCTCGTCGAAAGCCGCCTTGAGTATGGGAGGTATGTGCCGTTTCTTCCCTGTGAGCCCCTTGATGTCGAGGCGCCCGTCCTTGTATACGCCGAGGTAGTTCTTCTTCCGCTTCGAGAAGATGGCGTACCTGTACGTCTTCTCCACCTCCAGGTCGATGCCCAGCTTCTCGTCGGCCCACTCCACCAAGGCGTCGGTCTGCATCTTAGACGGGTGGTTCAGGAAGACGCTGTCCGTGTCCCCGTAGAGCACCTCGATGCCGAGCTCCTCGCTCTTCTTGCCCGCGAGATCCATGGCGTACCGGCCCACCGCGGCCGTGCTCTCCGCGAGGGGCGGGCAGTAGAGGGGGAAGCTCTCGGCGCCGAAGACGCCGTAAGACGCGTTGAGGAACACCTTGAGCGCCTGCTGGACCACGTTGTAGTACTGGCGCTGGTCATCGGTGAGCGCCGCGTCCTTGCTCCGGGGCTTGTACCAGAAGACCCTGAGGTCCCTCAGGCTGCCGATGAGGGTGCTCGTCATACCCTCCCTGCGGGTGCACGCCCAGTGGGGTGTGCCGGGGATGAGGTTGTCCTTGCACTCCTCGTGAGGACATAGCAGCGTGTCGTAGCTCAGGTTCCAGTTACGGATAGCGGAAGGGTACAGCGAAGCGAAGTCGACTACAGTGACCTCGAAGTGAACCCCGGGCTTAGGGTCACGCACGATCGCCCCCTGATACTTCTTGCCCTTGATTATGGCCTCCGTCGTGGTGCCGCCCTTCGCCTGGATTATGTCCTGGGTATTCGGTATCAGCCACCCCTCCTGGCGGTGCATCCACTCCATCAACGCAAGAATCCACCTGCTGACGCCGAGCCGGGACGTGTCCTCCAGTATGGTCTTGCTGATGCGCTGCAGCATCACCATGAGGTTCATCACCAGATTGTTGTTGAACGCCGTCAACAGGTACGTGATGTACGTGTCCTGCATGCAGTACTCACCCAGCTCCCTCAGAGGCAACTGTCCTATGTCCTCCACCTTGATCTTGCCCTGGTTGAGGACGCCGTGGCTGATCTCGTCGAGGCTGAACTCCCGGTACACGTTGCCGAAGGCGTAGCCCTGGATGCTCCTGTTCCTGAAGAACTGGTAGAGGTCGATGTGGATTCCGTTTGTCAGGTACGCGAACCTACGCCCCACGGTTATAGGGATGTCTGCGTCGGGGACACCCAGGTTCCGGGCCCTGTTGCGCAGGTACTTGAAGTCGAAGTCGTCTCCGTTGAACGTCAGCACCACGGGGTACCCGTCGATCACCCTGAACGTCTCCTCGACTATGGAGCGCTCGCTGTCGTAGACGGTGACCTCGTCGGCGCCGCTGATCACCGGGGTCTCCATGTCCAGCCCCGAGTCGTCGAGAAGCACCACCTTCCTCAGCCCGTCCGAGCCCGCGAACGCCACACAGATAATCGGGTCCCGCGCCAAGTCTGCGTTAGGCATCCTGTTCTGGACGCTGGGCCGCACCTCGATGTCCACGGCCACGCGCCTAATCTCGGGTATGGGGCACTGCAGCAGCCGGGCCCAGTTCCTCATGGGCTCCCTGAACCGCTCCTCGGTGTGGCCGAGTATCTCGTCGAACTGGGCCTCGACCTCCTTGGGCAGGCTCCAGTCGTCGGGCACCAGTCTGCCGTCCACGACCCTGTAAGGCATCCCGGGGACGATGCCCTGGTCGTAGATGTAGCAGCTGTAGTACCTTATCCTGCTCTCCCAGCTCTCCAGGTGGTTCCTGATGGCTCCGGCCCCGCCTCCGATGCTCAGCGGGTCTTTGGCGACGACCTTGGTTACCCTGATCTCCTCGTCCCTGAGGCCGTCGTACCTGACTACCTCCTGGAAGCCCTGGAACCCGCTGTGGTTCACGATGCGGTGGTTCTCCTTGAGCTCCTCCGGCGTCTGCTTCGAGATGAGGTACGGCTGGTGGCCCGTGTCGTCATACCAGAGGTATATCTGCTGCGTCTCCGGCTCGTAGAGCCGCACATACGCCTTCCTCTGGTCTCCGTCGTAGCTCGCCGAGAGCAGGTAGCTTCTTCCCAGATTGTCGGGTGCCAGCCTGCCCTTTGGTTTGATCGCCTCGTCGCTGTCGCTCATGGCCACCGTATCGGGATATTGTCTCTCGGCGGGATATAATACTGATCAGTTCACCCAGCGGAGCAGTTTACTAACATAATGTGATTACAGGATGTAAACAACCCTCTTAAACGCGATGAGCGTTTGCCCTTTGAAGTAGCTTGGTCGAGGCAACGGAGCAGAGAGAGTTCATCAGGTGGAGGGCTGCGGCCCTCGGCGCGGTCCTCGCCGTGGTCTTCAGCGCCATCAACGGGTATCTCAGCATAAACCTCGGATGGAGCTTCGGGTACGGCGCCGTGGCGGTGATACTGGGGTACAGCCTCTTCCACAGGCTCAGTGGGGGGAGCTGCCGCCGGGAGCTCAGCTTCCTCCTCATCGCCAGCGTCAGCCAGATGGGGATATACCAGACCCTCGCCTTCGTCCTGTACACGCTGGAGACGGAGCCCGGCGTCGTTTTCCCGGGGTGGCTGGCGCCCCCAAAGGAGGTGGTGCTCGCGAAGGACCTGAGCCTGCAGCACTGGGTCAAGCCCATGGGGTTCCTGGTCTTCGCCATGGCTGTCAGCATGTTCGCCGGAGTCATCTTCTACTCTGTGCTCAGGGACGCGCTGAACAGGAGCCCCAAGATGGTTTGGCCGAGCCAATCCGCGAACACCAAGCTCGTGGACGCGTGCATGGAGGGCGGCGGCTCAGCCCGCCTGGTGACCATCGCCGCCTTGATCGGGTTCGCCGTGACGTTCCTCCAGTACATCCTCAAGATATGGGGCTTGGATCTGACGATGATCGATCTATCGGGGTTTCTGCCCAGGGGAGCCGTCCTCGTGATCTCCCTGAGCCTGGCTTTCGCATCCATAGGCTACCTCATCGACGTTCACACCAGCCTCAGCCTCCTCGCCGCCGGGCTGGTAAGCTATCTCGTGGTCAGCCCCCTGCTGGTACAGAGGGGCCTGATGGAGTATAACCCGGACATGATGGAGTACTACAACGACTTCCTGTACAGCTACGCCCTCAGCCCCGCCATAGGGGTGATGCTCCTCGGGGGGATACTGCTCTCCGTCGTCATGGTGGCCAAGAACGCTTTAACAAAGGGAAAGGAAGGCGAGACGGAGGAGCTAGGGTACATCGACCTGTTCAAGATCCTCATCACAGGGATCGCTGGGGACCGCAGGTTCCTAGCGGGTACGTTAGGGGTGTTCACTTTGCTGGCTTCTCTTGCGTGGGTGCTCAACCCCTTCGAGCCGCTTTCCAGGTGGTTCGCCGTGGGCTTCACGTTCTACAGCTTCTTCATAGCGGGCTTCATGGAGATTGTGTTCATATCCAAGATGCAGGGCGAGACGGGGATGGGCATGGGGATCGCGTCCATGCTCCTCTACGACCTCCCCATATTCACCGCCGGGTACAGAGGC
>JAEHCT010000172.1 GCA_020697635.1 Candidatus Bathyarchaeota archaeon | reverse complement strand
GTTGTGACGATCTATAACAGGCTCGCCAAGTATAGGAACGCCGCCGACGCGAACATGGGCCAGATCAAGGTGGCGCTGAAGAAGCGGCTGGACATGATCGAGCAGCTCCTGGGCGCCGTGAAGGGATACGTGGCCCACGAGAGGGAGGTGTTCGAGAGCATCGCCAAGCTGAGGGCCGGCGTAACCGACGCAGACCCGGGCAGCGTCAACGAGATAGACAGGGAGAGCAGGGCGATTGTGAGCAACCTCCTCGCGGTAGCAGAGGCGTACCCGGAGCTGAAGGCGTCTGAGAACGTGAAGGACCTCATGGAGGCAATCGTGGACGTGGAGGACGAGATCGCCCGCCACAGGTACACCTACAACAACGTCATCCAGGAGTACAACACCATGCAGGACACCATCCCCAGCAACATCGTCGCGGGCGCGACGGGCGCGAAGAAGCTCAGCTACCTGGAGTTCGAGGGAGAGATAGAGAGACGCCCAGACGTCTCGGTGAAGTAGATGGCAGAACAACGGCAGATAGCCACGTACATGGCCGTCGCGTTTCTCCTCGCAGTCGGGGGCCAGTTCATCCCCGGCGCGGTCTCGGGGCTCTTCGAGGAAGAGGCGTACGTCATGGACTACGTCGCCACCCTCTACCCCAACGGGACGCTGGTGGAGGAGTTCAACTACCAGCTCAACGTCGGCGGCAAGAGGTTCCTTTTCCGCAACTGGGACGCGCCTCTCGCGCTGGAGCACGTGGATTACCCCCACATAGAGTTCGTTAAGATAGTGAACCCCCCGGGCACCGTAGCATACGTCAAGGACGCGGGCGGAGACGTCTCGTACCCCGACAGCCCCGGCTCATACTACTACGACGTCGAGAGGCTGGCCTACCGCAGCGAGGTGGGCGCCTTCAACCCAGGCTACTATGCCCCCGGGACGTACCGCGTCGTGTACGTCTACGTGGTCAGGCCCCCGCTGGAGTACGACTCCACCCACACCCACCTCAACCTCAAGCTGGCGAGCGAGCACATACCCTACAGGAACGCCCAAGTGACACTCGCTGATCCCGGCTACATCGACAAGGTCTACCCCCACCCGCCGAACCTAGTGAGAAGGGAAAACAGCGTCGGGATGACCTTCAGCGGCAGCCTCGCGGAGGATGAGCTGCTGGAGATAGAGATGCTCATCAACGAGGACCACGAGTTCAGCGGCTTCATGACGCCCGTGGAGGACGTCAGGAAGAAGACCGAGGACGCGAACTTCTGGTACAACCTGCAATACACCGCTGCCACAGGGGTGCTGTGGTTCAACAGGCTCCTTGGGTTCGGTGTGCCCGTGCTCTTCCTATATATATACAAGAGACACGGCGAGGAGAGGGAGCACACGGTCCCCACTTATCTCAGCACGGTCCCCAACGACGGGCGTAAACCCTGGCTCGTGAACCTGGTCTTCAAGAACGACGCCAGGGACTACGACGAGGACGGGCTCTACGCCACCCTCCTAGACCTCCACGAGAGGAAGAAGATCAGCATCGAGATGACCGGCGATGAAGACTTCGTGATCACGGTGCTTGAGAGGGACGGCTTGGACAGGTATGAGTCCCAGGTGGCGGAGTACCTGAGCGACCTCGGCGTCAGGGGTGTGGTGAACACCGAGCGCCTGAGACGACTGGCTGACGTCGTTGGCAAAGACGAGGCGATAGCGCGTAGGGTTGTCGGCCTGCAGAGGGACTACGCCCGGCTGACGAGTGGGCCCAGCAAGGCTGTGGCCGACGAGTTCACGTACAACGGCAGGCCCCGAATACTCCCGTTCCTAGGGGCCTCCATGGTCATCTTCTTCGCCTCCATACTGTTCCTCGTGACCACAGATAACGCGTCCGGCGTCTTCTTGGAGGCCGTTTTCTACGGCGCCATACCGGTGATCCAGTGCATAATAGCTTTCATGTTCCCCACGACCCTGTTCGGGAGGTGGAAGGAGGACGCCTACAGGGAGAAGCTCGAGTGGGGCAGCTTCATGCGGCACCTCTCGGACTTCAGCCAGCTCCAGCGCTACGAGACCGAGGACCTGAACATGTGGGGCAGGTGGCTCGTCTACGGCACGGCGCTGGGCGTCGGCGACAAGGTGGCCGAGGCCATGCAGCGGCTCGACCTACCTTACGCGCCGGCCCGCTTCGCCCCCGTGATGCCGTACATCTTCATGCCGATAAGGACCGCCCGGATACCCAGCAGAGGAGGGCGCTCCGGCGGGTTCGGCGGCAGAGGAGGCGGTTTCGGTGGCGGAGGGGGATTCGGCGGAGGCGGCGGAGGGGTCCGCTAGAACTCCCCGCCTTCATCCTCTAGAAACTTTTTGACTGTCCTGAGCGCGTTGAGGAACTGGCCACCCTTGCCCGTTATGACGTACTTCATGCTGCCGCCGTACTCCTCCTCGTCGATGAGCTTACGCTCCATGAGGAACTCGACGGCCTCCTTCGCCCGGTCAACGGGCAGGTTCGCGCCGTAGCTGATCCTCGTGATCCCAGTTGCGCCTCGCCTGCGTACGGTCTCGAGTATATCCTGGTAGATGTCGTATCTGGTGCGTCGCTCCATGGCGCAACACTAGAAGGGTGGGTCGGGCAGTTTTTCAGCCTTTTGAGACGCGTTCCTCATCCTCACGGACGGCTCGGTCCTCAGGTCCTCCGTGTAGGTCACTCCCTCCACCTCGCAGTCGCGCTCGAGGAGGACTCTGCGTCCGTAGAGGTAGCCGGCTCTGACCCTGCTTCTGAGCTGTATCTCGTCGGCCCAGACATCCTCGAGCTCGCTGCGCTCCTTGGCGACGACCACCTGGCCTATGAGGGGGCCCCTGGCCTCTCCCTTGCGGCCTATCTCGATGCGCGTCGCCTTGGCGCCGTGCCTGGTCCTCAGGACGTTTGCCTCGATGAACTTCTCGGCCTCGGCCTTGTACGCCTCCAGCCTGCCGCCGACCCTTATCGAGTCGGCCTTAACGTCCCCGTCGACGACCGCCTTGCCTCCCACCTTAAGCCTCTCGCTGAGGCCGACGTTACCGTATACCTTGAACGTGCCGCCCACCGTGACGCTTTCTCCCTCGGCGCCGCCGTCGATCTTGACCGTGCCTCCTACGCTGATGTTCCTGAACTTTAGCTCTCCGTCGCTCTTGAGGGTGCCTCCTACACTGATGTCACTGCCCTCCCCGCCCGAGAGAGAAATGGTTCCGCCGACGTCCAGGTCGCCGAACTCTAGGCGCTCGGAGGACTTCAGCGAGCCACCCACCTCGATGGTTCTCGAGACTCTGCCCCCGGACAGCCTGACGGTTCCGCCGACGTCTATGCTTTCGATGTCGACGGTTTCGTTAGCCTTGAAGCTGCCGCCGATGTCGACGTCCTCGACCAGCACCGGGCCTTCCCCCTTGAATGTTCCGCCGACCCGGATACTGGTGCCCCTGGTCTCGCCGCCCACCTTAGCCGAGCCGCCCACGTCTATATTTTCGATGTTCACGTCTGTCTCGGCGCGGAAGCTTCCGCCCACGACGACGCGGTGAGACTCCACCAACCCCCGGGTTTTGAAGGTTCCGCCGGTGTTCACGTACTCCGACTTGACTGTGCCATGCGTGGTGAGGCTCCTGGAGACCCTAAGCTGTTTGGTTTCTATGTCTCCCCTCACCTCGAGGCTACCTCTCCTTACATCGACGGCTTCAGCCTTCAAGCCGCCTTCAACAAGCATGTCCCCGCGCCGGGACTCGATCTTGTTTGCCTCGACGCTGCAGAAGAAGTCGCAGTCGCCCGTGCACCTTATGTCTCCCTCTACCTTAAGCAGTCTATCCGGGCCCGGGGCCTCCACGGCCCCGCTCTCCACGACGAGGTCTCCCTCGACGACGTCGAGCTGCATCTTCCTCCTGTTTACGTAGACTTCCCCCAACTTCGTCACTTGTGGAATACCCCGTTTTCGCCTTTTTAAATGTAAAACACGTATGGCACTCACAAGTTGTGAGTACGCCCTGTGATCATTTCACGCG
>JAEHCT010000171.1 GCA_020697635.1 Candidatus Bathyarchaeota archaeon | reverse complement strand
TTGATATCTCTCCCATCCAATTCTTCTGAGAAACAAAGAACACCAAAACCAACTACATTGAATAGGGGTCAAAGTTCCCGCCCTAAACCCAAAGTAAACCATTTACATGTAGACGGATAACCCTTGGATGAGGTGAAGACATGCCTTACATTACCCAAGAGGATAGGCCCCAGTACGACAAGGTTCTGGCCGAGTTGATCGGACTGCTCAAGGAGAAGCCGCCGGAGAGCATCGACGGACACCTGAACTACGTGGTGACCCGGGTCATCAAGGAAGTGTACCCCCTCAGGTACTACCACATCAACAAGGCCATGGGGGTGCTGGAGTGCATACAGCACGAGTTCTACCGCCGCGTCGCGGCGCCCTACGAGGACACCAAGATAGAGCAGAACGGCGACGTCTAACCCCCTTTTTATTTAACCCATTAGCAAGGCATCATGATTATTAGTAGGGTTTCCTAATCTTCGTCTCAAAATGTTTGCATGTTTCCGGCAACTTTACCGGTAACATTAAGGGCTAGACATTATCCTCTATTTTGAAGGAAATGTCAGAGCGGAAACGGGTGATCATCTGCACCGGCGCGCCGGGCAACGGCAGGGACGAGATGCTCAACGAGCTGGGCGATATCGCCAGCTTCGGGTACCACCACCTCTTCCAGTACATCGTCGAGGAGGCGCGGCTGGACGGCACCAACCTCAACAAGATCAACATCCTCGACTTCTACGACAGCCAGCCCGAGAAGATGGAGGACTACCGCAAGCAGGCCGTAGGGAAGATAGTGGCCGAGATTGACAAGAAGGGCGGAGTCCACATAGTCAGCACCCCATACCACTTCGAGTGGAAGGGCAACAGGTTCCAAGGCTTAACAGAGGAGGACGTGAGGCTCCTCGACCCTGACCTCTTCATTATTGTCTTCGACGACTTCGTCAGGGTCAGGGACAGGCTGAGCAGGGACACCCAGTGGCAGGACCACAAATACACCCTCGGGGAGATCGCCAACTGGCGCAGGGAGGAGGTAAACGGCATCTACAGGCTAGCCGAGGCCTTCAAGCCGCGGAGGGAGATACAGCTCGTCGCCTACGAGAACGGCCCCAGGCTCCTCAGAGACCTTGTGTACAAGCCGGGGAAGGAGACCGTGTACCTCAGCCACCCCATCACCGGGGAGGGCGCAGACTTCTTCAGGAAGATCACAAGGTTCCTGGAGAGCCTCGGCGAGTACTACGTCATCTACGACCCCTACCTCATCAAGGACTGGGACATCGTGGAGCAGTGGAGGGACGCCGTCAACGAGACCATCGACGCCGACCAGGAGATGCCGGACACCTTCACCTTCAGCATGACCTACAGGGACGGCCCCCTGGATGCAGAGTTCGACATCCGGGAGGTGGAGACCGCCATCAAGAACCTCAGGTTCCAGATAATAGACAGCGACTACAAGATCATCGAGAACAGCGACATGACCGTGGTATATCATCCGAGGAAGAGTATCTCGGCGGGGGTCATGTGCGAGATGGTGTACGCCAAGAGACTGGCTAAGCTGGTCTACGCGTACTATCCCTACGAGCCGAGCCCGTTCTTCGAGTGGTACGCCACCCGCATCTTCACCGACCCGGACGAGATGAGGGACTTCCTCATAAAGGAGTCAAAGATGACGGGGCAGCGGCCCCTCGACTTCTTCAGTCAGCCAACCCCGAAGGACTAGAATCCACCATTTGTTGATTAAAGAAAGGACTTGATCGTTGACATGCTTACCTTGTCGTTCTCGATATGTGTCAGGGCTTAACGCCTGCGCAGAGGATGTATCCTATGTACTTGCTGGCCACCTTGTCCCTGAGCAGCACGCGCTTTCCTTTACTGATTTTGCCGTAGCGTCTGCGTATCTTACCGCTCCTGAGGGCCAGGACCAACATGTTCCATAGGATTCCAAGGAGCTTGCCCCAGCCGCCGACCTCCTCTATCATGCTCAGCGACTCGGCCTGCTTGAGGTAGTTGGTGTGCTCCTCGATGACGGCGTCCATGAACCCGGCGGCCGTGAACGCCTCACTCCAGACGGACGGGCCCCTTAGCGTGAACGGCAGGTCCGTGAGCTCCCTGAAGATCCGCTCACCGTAGTCGACCCGCTCCACGGCCTCTGGTGGGACGTGGTCAGCCTTGTACATCTCGTTGATCCCAAGGCATCCACCAGGCCTGAGGACCCTGTGGAACTCTGGGAACGCCGTCGCAGGGTCGAGGAACTGTGACACGAACACCGTGATCACGGCGTCGAAGCCGTCGTCCGGGAACTTGAGGCCGTAGGCGTCCCCGATCTGGAAGCTGACGCGGTCGGTGAGCCGGAGGGCCTCGGCCCGTCTCTGGGCGTACATAATCATGTGCTCGGCTATGTCGACTCCCACGACTCTGCACCCGTACTTTTCGGCGAGGTAGCACGCGTTGCCTCCCGTCCCGCACCCCACCTCCAGCAACACGGTGTTCTCGTCGATGTGGCAGAGCTCGGCTAACCTGTCTATGCTCGCCGCGCCGCCGACGTTGAAGAACGGGACACCCATGTGCCCCATGAAGTCGTAGTACCCCAGCTCCTCGATCTCCTTTAGGGTGAGGGATTGCTTCTCCACGGCTCGTCAATAATGATTCTGGATACTCGATTATAATATGTGTTAAGGATGAGACATGGGACCGGAAGACTGGTGTTCAGTGGCTATTTATTTCTTCCAGCTCCGTCCACGGGAGCCCTATAGTCTTCTCTATGGGTGAGTGCCCTCGCGGGTTTTCTTCCTAAAAAATTTAAAAAACGGGGGATAAGCGTCTGGAGCGTAGGTGGCTCAGCGTTACGGCTGCGACGAGGATTCCCACGAGTAGGAACCCGCCGGGTATGGGGATTCCTCCTCCGCCGGTCTCCTCGGGCTCGCTCGGCTCCTCCGGTGCCTCGACCTTCTGGTATATCACCGATAGCTCGGTGTCCGCCCCCAGCTCCAGGGTCCTCGACAGCTCCGTCTCGCCGTCGACCCACCACGAGAAGGTGTACTCGACGTCGCCGACGGTCACCGTCTCCGGCACCGTCAAGGTGTACTCTCCGGCCATGAGCGTCTTATAGTAAGGCGTCTCGGCGTCCTCGTCGTCTATCGTGAAGGAGATCTCTATGGGCGTCGACTCTACGCTCAGTGTGTGTGACTGGGGTGAGAGCTCGGGTGACGTGTATGAGGCGGTGTTGCCCGCGTAGTCTGTGGCCTCCGCGTTGACGAGTATGGTCTCGCCCTGAGCCAATGGGACCGTGAACGTGAATGTCTTCTCGGGGAACGTTATGTCGTATTCTTCGCCGCCGAGGACGGGCTCGATGCTCGTGTCGATGGGGGTCCAGGTCGTGCCGCCGTCGGTCGAGTAAGACGCCTCGGCCTCTTTGAGGCCCCAGCCGCCGTCGCTCACTGTGAGGCTCACCGTGGGGTCGGCTCCGTCGCCTGCGTTGAACTCGGTGTCGACCGTCGGCGCCTCCTCGTCGTCTTCGGCCTTGAGGGTGACTTCGAGTACACTCTTTGGCTCTATGTCGAAATACGCGTCGAAGACGTGACCCGCGTCGCTGGTGACGTTCTCCACTCGTACCGGCTGTGCGCCCACGAACTCGTACTCTGTCACCGGCTTGCTGTCCGAGACCTTGAATATCAGCCTGCCCTCGGTGAAGCCCATGTCCAGCATGTTCTCGAGGGTCACCGACACCGCGGTCTCGGTGAAGTCGTTGGCCGAGCCGTACACGTACCTGAGGTAGCCCGTGGGTATGTTGTTTGGCGGGTCTTCGAGCCGGGCCTCAGTGTACGGGTCGAACCGCAGTGTGCCATTCGTGTAGACGGTGATGAGCCTCGTCCCAAAGCGTTGCCCGGGGGTCGGACCTCCGCCCGTCGTTGACGTCGTCACGAAGTAGTGTCTATCGTTAAGCACGTAGATGATGTCTCGGTGCACGTGCCCTGTGAGTATCAGCCTGACGTCCTGCTCTTGGATGATGCGCAGCAGGGTC
>JAEHCT010000170.1 GCA_020697635.1 Candidatus Bathyarchaeota archaeon | reverse complement strand
CGATGGAACGATTTCTCGCTCATTAGAGGGGTGATGCACCTCATCAAGCCTATTAAATACTAGCGTCGATGCCTTTCAATGAGGCATGACTCAAGTTGCCTAAGGAACAGATATTGTTAAACGCCGGAGACCCCGACGTGGAGGCCCCCCAGTACGCGATCAACGAGGCTCTTCTCGGCATCATCGAGGGTGGGATGAACACCCACTACCCCCACTACTCTGGGTACCCCGAGAAGTTCAAGGATGCAGTCGTGGACTACTACAAAAGGTTCACCGGCGTCGAGTACGAGCCCGAGCACGTCATACCGGCTGCCGGTAGCAGCGCAGCCCTCTACGTGGCTCTCGCCACCGTCCTCAAGGAGGGCGACGAGGTTCTCATGTTCACTCCATACTACATGGGTCACAAGAGCATCTTCGACGGCATGGGAGTCAAGATGAACACAGTGCCTTTGCTCAAGGAGAAGAACTACCACCCCGATCCGGGCGTCATCGCAGAGTACGTGACACCCAAGACGAAGGCGATCCTTCTCTGCAACCCCGCCAACCCGACGGGCACCGTGTTCAACGAGGAGGAGTGCAAGGTCTTGGGTGACTTGGCCGTGGACCACGACATGGTCATCCTCGCCGACGAGATCTACCTCCACTTCGTCTACGACGACAACAAGTTCGTGAGCATCGCAGGGCTCAGCGACGAGTATAAGGAACGCACCCTGGGCATCATGAGCTTCAGCAAGACCTTCAGCATGACAGGTTGGAGGCTCGGCTACGACATCGTCCCGGACAAGTACCTGGAGAAGGCGAACCAGATCAGGGGCATGACGGCTCCCCGCCCCGCGACCTTCGTGTTCAGGGCAGGCATCTCATGCCTCCGAGGCGACTTTAAGTACGTGGACGAGCGGCGCGCTGAGTACGAGAAGAGGCGCAACTACTTTGTCAAGGCAGTGGACCAACTGGGTTGGCCTTGCCACATGTTCGAAGGAGCGTTCTACGCTTGGTTCGATGTGCGTAGAACAGGCATGGGCAGCGGCGAGTTCTTGGAGAAGCTCAACGAGAGCCAGAACGTCCGACTGAGCCCGGGCAGCCGCTTCGGCGCCGACGGGTTCATAAGGGTGCCCCTGGTAAAGCCTGTCCCGGTTCTGAAAGAGGTAGTGAAGCGGCTCAAGGACTTCGAGGCGAGCCTCTAACCTCCACCTTTTATTGCCCCGCCCACATTCTGCTGTAGGCCGATGTTACGTAAGAGAAAGTCGCTGAAGAGGAAGCCGGCGAAGAAACTCGTCGAGGAGCTCTCATCGGTGTTCGGCGAGATCGAAGCCGAGAGGGTCGAGTCCGCTATGCTGAGGGGTGTCACCGTCTACCTGCTGGACGATGTTGTCGAGTTCGTGAGGGACGACGACATCCTTTATCCTTTTCTAGGCGGCAGCCACGTGGATGGGCTGCATAGGGTGGTCGTGGACATGGGTGCCATACCTTACGTCTGCAACGGAGCAGACGTCATGGCCCCGGGGATCAAAGATATGGAATCTTTCGAGGTGGGCGACCTCGTCGTGGTGAGAGACGTCACCCACGGCAAGGCGCTGGCCATCGGGAAGGCTCTGAAGAGTTCCTCTGACATTGAGGCAAGTAGGAAGGGCAAGGTGATAGAGAACCTCCACTACGTGGGGGACGGTCTCTGGAAGGCGGTCTAGATGTATTTTATCATCTGCATCTTGGGCAGGAAGTAGACGAAGGCGATGACGGCCGTGCCTAGGAAGACTAGTACGAAGAGCCACATGCTCCAGTGGAATACCTTCCACCAGACTCCGAACTTCTCCACTCCCTGACTGTAGCTTCTCTCGTAGGCGAGTAAACCCTCTTTGAAGTTACGGGGGAGGTTCTTCAGCGACGCCAAGAGCTTCCCTAGTCTGCCCTGCTCCGCCACCGGTGTTCATTCCATATTGCTTAACTGGGTCTTTATTTCTTTGTGTATCTCATGAAGTAACCCTTAAATCATTACATGAAGTAATAATCATATGAAATAATGTTCATCGGTGTGTGTCATGGTTAAGCGAAACATCGTCCATATAGACGAGGAGAAGTGCAACGGTTGCGGCCAATGCATCCCCAACTGCGCAGAAGGCGCCCTCAAGATCATAGACGGCAAAGCCCGGATAGTGAGCGACACCTACTGCGACGGGCTTGGGGCCTGCCTTGGCCGTTGTCCTCAAGACGCCATAACCATCATAGAACGCGAAGCCCCCGAGTTCGACGAGGAGGCGGTCCACGAACACCTAGAGGCCCTGAAAACACGTGAGACGCTGGCTTGCGGCTGCCCGGCATCCCAAGTTCAGGAGCTGAAGAGTAGCCCAGCGGGAAGGGAGCGTGCTGAGGCACCCGCTCAGTCAGCTCTACGGCACTGGCCCATCCAGTTAAACCTTGTACCTATCAAGGCGCCGTTCTTCAAGGACGCGGACCTGCTGCTGATGGCTGACTGCGCCGCGGTCGCTACCCCGGCGCTCCACCAGAGGATGCTCAAGGACAGGAGCGTCTTGATAGGGTGCCCCAAGTTCGACGACGTCAACCACTACATCGAGAAGTTGACAGAGATACTGAAGAGAAACGACGTGAGGAGCCTAACTGTGGCTCACATGGAAGTGCCTTGCTGCAGCGCGCTGAACGTCGTCGCCCAGCGTGCCCTGGATGAGTCGGGAAAGATGATTCCGACGCAGCGCCTGATCGTCTCGGTTGACGGAGATATCAAGAGAGTATAGGCGTTTTCCATTAATTTCTATGGCGCATAAACTTTAAAGGCGATGCCCTGTGACATATTGAGATTCGGTGAACATTAAATGGGTATGCTTGACGATATCCGCATCCTAGACTTCAGCCACGTGTATTTCGGCCCCTACAGCACCATGATCATGGGCGACATGGGCGCCGACGTCATCAAGATCGAGCCCCCGTGGGGCGAGATAGCGCGGCTCTACCCGCCCCACTTCGGCGGCGTAAGCAGCGTATTCCACTACCTTGACCGGAACAAGAAGGGTGTAAGCCTAAACCTCAAGGATCCAAAGGCCAAGGAGATCATCTATGATCTGGTGAAGCAGTGCGACGTCGTCGTCGAGAACTTCAAGAGGGGCACCATGGACAAGCTTGGCATAGGCTACGAGGACCTCAAGAAAATCAAGCCAGACATCGTCTACGCCAGCCTCAGCGGCTTCGGCTTGGACGGCCCGTACAAGGACCGCCCCAGCTTCGCGCCCATCGCCGGTGCGTATGGCGGCTGGTATAGACTCACAGGCGACAACGTGGATCCAGAGGGGCCCCCGCTCGTCCCCGCCGCATGGCATGGCGACCTGGACCCTGGCCTATGGGCGGTCATCGGCATCCTCGGCGCCATCAGGCATAGGGACAAGACGGGGGAGGGGCAGCTCGTCGACGTGTCTCAGCTGGACTGTATGCTGGCGCAAACGGGTGTCCAGATAACGGGATACACTCTCAGCGGCAAGCTCCCGTGGGAGCGCAGCCTGGATAGGATAATGGGGCCTTCGACCTTCGGGGTGTTCCAGCCCGCTGACGGCTACGTCTATGTGGCGGCGGATCCCAACATGCACCAGAGGCTGATGATGGCCATGGGCGTCGATGATCTGGGTACGGGCCGCACGGTCCTAGAGAACTGGGTCCGGGACAAGACGGTGAGTGAAGTCGTCGACGCCCTTGTGGCTGTGAGCGTCCCAGTGGCTCCTATACTTCAGATCGACGAAGCCATCGAGGACCCCCACGTAAAGGCGCGGGGCGCCATCGTCGAGGTTGAGCACAAGACCGCCGGGAAGGTGCGTATGCCAGGGTTCCCCCTCAAGATGAGCGCGACCCCCGGCGAGATAAGGCTGGCGGCGCCCCTGCTGGGCGAGCACACCGCCGAGGTCCTCAAGGAGATGCTGGGCTACACCGACGAGCAGATCCAGGAGCTCCGTAAGGCTGGCGTAGTAGTCACTCCTTAACCATTTTTATGCCATTCTTTTATACG
>JAEHCT010000169.1 GCA_020697635.1 Candidatus Bathyarchaeota archaeon | reverse complement strand
CCCCGGTGGAGGCCCAGCACGCACACCCACAGGTTCCTCAGCGAGATGGGGTTCAGGTGGAACAGCGACTACATGGGCGCCGAGGAGTGCTTCTGGAACCTGGTCGACGGCGAAGAATCCAGGCTCCTGGAGATACCCGTCGCCTACAACCTGGACGACTGGACGTTCTACTACGACTGGGGGATGACCGTCGAGGAGACGGTGGACGTGTGGCGCATAGAGTTCGACGCCCGCCACGCCGACAGGAGCCTCTTCTGCCTCACCAACCACCCCCAGGTGACCGGGAGGCCGTCGCGGCTCCTCTGCCTCAAAGGCATCATAGAGCACGCGTTAAGCCGCCCCGACGTCGAGTTCATGCGGACCACCGACTACGTGGAGCGGTACTGGGGTTGAGCTTCGACAGGGCCTACACCTTCATCTACTACAAGGACATGACAGAGGCCTCCTCTTTCTACAGAGACCTCCTCGGGCTGGAGGAGGAGCCGGAGAGCGACTGGGTCACCCTGTACCGCGTCACCGGCGACTACACCATAGGCGTCGTGCAGGACGGCAGAGGCTACCTGAGGGCGGCCGAGGACAAGCCGGTGATCCTGTGCCTCGGAGTCCCAGACGACGGCGACATATGGATGATCTACCGCAGGCTCAAAGACGCCGGCGTCAAGATGCTCACCACCGAGGTCGAGCTCAGGGAAGTCGAGGGCCGCGTCTTCTTCTGCGAAGACCCTGAGGGATACACAGTCGAAATAGTGCAGAGGCCCCGGTCAGGCTAGGTATACCTCGGCCTGATTATCCGTGGCCCGGCGGTACCTCTCCTTTATCTTCTCGGTGAACTCGCCCACGTAGCCCGCCTCGACGAGGTTCACGGTGCAGCCGCCGAACCCGGCTCCAGTCATCCTGGCGCCCACCACCTCGTCGATGTCCATGGTGGCGTCGACGAGGGCGTCCAGCTCATCGCAGCTCACCTCGTAGTCGTAGCGGAGGCTATCATGGCTGTCGTACATGAGGTCTCCAAGGCCTTCGACGTCGCCCGCCTCAAGGCACCCTGTGGCGTCGAGGACCCGCTTGTTCTCGGTGACGACGTGCCTGGCCCTCCGCTGGATGACGGCGGGGAGCGTGCCCCAGTGCTCCACGAGCGTCTCGGGGAATACGTCCCTGAGGGCCTTCACCTCGGGGTCATTCCTAGAGATGATACTTACAGCCTCCATGCACTCTGCCCGCCGCTCGTTGTACGCCGAGTCCGCGAGCTTCCTCTGAACCATGGTGTTCACGACGACGACGCGGTGCGAGGGCTGCATGTCGATGAGCCTGTGCTCGTTGGTCCTGCAGTCGATGAAAAGCGCCCGCCCGTGCTCCCCCAGGCAGGCGACGAAGTGGTCCATTATGCCGCACTGGACGCCGACGACCTCGTTCTCGGCGCGTCTCCCGAGGTAAGCCGCCTCCACCGGGTCCAATTCCAGCTCGTTCATGCCCTGGAGTGCGCGCAGGGTGGCTATGAGCAGCGCGGCGGAGCTGCTGAGCCCCGCCCCCAGGGGCACGTCCCCCGTGACGGCCATGTCCGCCCCCTTGAGGCTGTGGCCTTCCTCGCGCAGCACCTGCACCACGCCCTGCACGTAGTTGCTCCAGGGGCGCTTCGAGTCGGGCCTTGTGCCTCCGACGGTGAACTCCTTTCGTTGCTGGAAGTCGGCGGCGTACACCCGGAACCGGTCGTCCGTCCTCGGCTGGGCAGCCACGTAGACGTGCCTGTCGATGGGGGTGGGCAATACGTAGCCGTCGTTGTAGTCCGTGTGCTCGCCGATGAGGTTGACGCGGCCCGGCGCCCTGTAGACCGCTGGTTGCCCGCCGTAGACCTCGGTGAAAAGCTGTCTGGCCTTTGACTCCATTTTCACATCTTCTCAACAGTTGGATGAGTATTTAACATCAGACAGCCTCTTTCTCGGAATGGACGAACGGGACGCTGGCCTGGCGGCGTACAACAAGCCTTGGTGGAGCTTTTGAGGCTCGACGTCAAGCCCCGAGCGGCGCCAAGAAACTATCCACGGCGTTCAACGCTTCTTCCTCCTCCGTGAACACAATCATGTCCAGGTTCTTGTTGCCGTTGAGCATCGCCGAGGGCTTTCGACCGGGTTCTTCCCGATACAGCAGCAGTATGGGCTTACCCCACTCCTCGGCCTTGGCGATCTCGTACCCGACGCCAAAACTCGGCGCCGAGACCTCGGCCACGAGGGCGTCCGCATCCCGGAGCCAATCCATGTCCCTCTCGTATATCCACGTGTCGTCGAACCTGATCTCCTCGTCGTAGGAGTAGCCGAAGCTGTTCTCGGTGAGAACATTCCCGTGTCCGGAGATGTGCCGTATCAGTCTGTGGAACCAGTCACTGTCAGGCTCGCCGCCTCGTATGCTGCCGGCGAAGTAGACCTTCATGCGTACTCCGGGGACGTGAACATAAATAAAATGAGTGAAAGAGAGGAGGCTACCACTTCTCCCCGTGGACCCTAGACTCGTCGTACCTGTTGCCCGGGGGCTTCTCCTCGGCGGGGTAGCCGACGGAGACGATGCACAGGGGCGTCACGTGGCCCGGTATCCCAAGGAGCGCCCTGGTCTTGCTCACCGTTTCCTCTTTTGGGTGGACGCCCAGCCAAACGGCGCCTAGGCCGAGGGCGTTCGCGGCGACGAGCATGTTCTCGGTTGCCGCACTGCAGTCCTGAGCCCAGAAGTCTGTTGTCTGGACCTTGTTGTCGCCGCATACCACTACCGCGAGGCTCGCCTCCCTGAGCATCTTGCTGTATCGGTGGTACTCAGGTATCCTGTCGAGGGTCTCGCGGCTCCTGACGACTATGAAGTGCCAGGGCTGGCGGTTGCTGGCGCTGGGGGCTGCCATGCCGGCCTCCAGCAGCTTCCTCTCGAGCTCGGGGCTCACCTGCTCACCGGTGTACCGCCTTATGCTCCTCCTTGTCATGATGGCTTCCATCGCTTCCATTATTGCACCAAGATCAAAAGGTGACTCATGTAACCTAAGCTTTACGTCTCGGCTAGGGGCGTTGGGGTGAAGCCTATGTGCACACGGTCACAGAGTGCGTAGGACGATTATTGTGTTGGTCTTCTCTACACCCTCGATCTTGCGTACGTCCTCTATGACCTTGTTGATGCCCTCGATGTTGCCGCCGCTGCTCACCATGACGATGTCGTACTCGCCGGTGACCTCGTATATCTTCTCGACGCCGGCCAGCTGGTTCACCATCTTGGACACCTCGTAGGTGGGCGTCCCCGGGTTGACGGCTATCATGGTGAGTGCCCTGACGCCGAACGTGGTCGACTTCTCTATGGTGAACCGTATGATTACGCCCCCGGACACCAGTGCCTGAACGCGGTTCCGGACGGCACCCTCGCTCAGGCCCACCGTCCTCCCGATCTCGACGTAGGTCATACGGCTGTTCTCCTCGAGCAGCCTCATTATTCGTTCATCGATCTCGTCGACCATGTATCAAAGGAGACGCGACGCGTTTATAGAGGCTGCGATGAAGGACCCTGCCCCTCATAGCCGCAGATGTCCAGCATCATGAGCCCATATATCTTGGCGAATCTGACGAGGATCTCCACGTCCACCCACTCGTCCGGGGCATGGGCGTTGCCGCCACCCGGGCCGAAGGCCATGGCAGACACACCCGCCAGATTGGTGAGGTAGCTGGTGTCGTTGCTCCCGCTGGCCCCCAGGGGCTCCAGCTTGTAGCCCAGAACCTCTTCTGTGGCCTTGGCTGCCGACCGGTATAGCGGATGGTCGACGGAAATCTCGCTGGGCGGCTTGTTCAGCGGCGACTCCACAGAGACATCGAGCTCGGGGTCGCTGGACCTGTGCACGTCGACGACGGCGCGGATGTCCCGCAATACCTGCCCCGGGTCCATCCCGGGGACGGTGCGGACGTCGCACACGGCCTCACAGTCCTCCGGTATGATGTTGTCCTTGGTTCCCCCCTTGATTGTGGTGCCCGGGGCTATGGTGGGGTCCGGGAGTAGGCCGTGCTTGGGGAAGCTGAACT
>JAEHCT010000168.1 GCA_020697635.1 Candidatus Bathyarchaeota archaeon | reverse complement strand
GGCGTCGCCGAAGCCCGTCCTGAACCCGACCTGCTCCTCCGTGAGGATGCCTTTCTCCATGCACTCCATGACCCAGCCCACGGTCCAGCCCGCCTCGTTGTTGTCCAGCCCCAGCCTGTCGGTGAGGCCGCTGAGCATGAACGCGGCCTCCACATCCGTCTGCCCGATGACTGGGCCCCAGGCCGCCATCTGCTCGTACTCGGGCTCCTCGACCTCCCCGGCGTACCTGCCCTCCTCGACCTCGAACATGGTGCTGTGGAGGAGCCTGCAGCCCCAGCACTGCATCCTGTCCTTCTGGTAGTTGTCTCGGACGCTCTTGGCGTTGAACCTGTCCAGCTCCTCGGGCTCTATGCCCCAGTCGTAGGTGCTGTAGTTCTTAATGGGCAGGGCCCCCGAGCCGCCTTTGTACGTCCGCTCGACGCCGCCTATTGTGCCCCTGAAGTACTCGACGTCCTCGTACATCTCTTGGGAGACCTTCAGCAGCTTCTCGGCGTCGTGGACGTCTACCCGGCCGACGCCCCTGAACGCAATGATGGCCTTCAGTTTCTTGGAGCCTAGGACGGCGCCTGGTCCGTTGTGGCTGGCGCTGTGACCGTGGTCCACAAAGACACCCGCCCAGCGGACGAGGCTCTCCCCGGCGGGTCCTATGGAGAGCACGCTGGCGCCCCTCCCCGCGACGCCGTGCTCCTCACGGAGGGCGTCCGTCACCTCGTAGGTGTCGAGCCCATGGAATCTGGAAGCGTCCCTGAGTTCGGCTCCTCCGTCCCTGAGGACCAGGTACTTCCACTCGTCGGCGGCCCCGGTCAGTATGACGCCGTCGTAGCCGCTGAACTTCATGTAGGCCCCGAAGAGGCCGTTGGCCTGCACCGAGGTGGCTCCCCCTGTGAGGGCGCCCTTGGTGACCACGCTTATGGTCCCTGAGCCGCCTACTGCGGTGCCGCCTAGGGGGCCGCTGGCTATCACGGCCACGTTCCTGGGGTCGCTGAACTCGATGTCCCTGGGCGCCTCCTCGTAGAGGACCTTGGCGCCCATCCCCGTGCCCCCCAGGTGTCTCCTCAGCGTAGCCTCGTCATATATCTCGTCCACGAGGCTGCCGTCCGATAGATCGACCCTGAGATACTTCCCCGCGTATCCTTTCACAGGCATAAAACTCATTTAATACGATCACTCTGGAACCAATAACGTTATCGAGAGTGGCCGGGTTGGAGGTGGAGTTGAGGTACTACGCCATGGTCAGGGACGCCGCAGGGAAGAGAGACGAGACCCTGTCCTTGCCCGAGGGCGCCACCGTAATGGATCTGATCAACCACCTCACCGGCCTATACGGCAATCGGTTCAGTGGATACGTGTACGACAGCGAGGGAAGGCTCCTCGACTACCTGATGTTCTCGGTCAACGAGGTGGACGTAAGGAGCCTGCACGGCTACGACACCGTTCTTATGGATGGCGACAGAGTCTTCGTGATGCCCCCCATCGGCGGCGGCTAAGCGGCCACCGAGTAGACGTCGAACCTTAAGAGTATCTTAAGGACGTAGAGCACGACGACCGCGGCGACGTTCTGGACGGCGTACCTGTAGTATTCGGGATCCTCCTGGGACAGGTAAAGGCTTCCAAGTATTGGAGGAGCCGCCGTGACGAACCAGAGGCTCCAGTAGAGCAGGAAAACCATGTTGATCAAGGAGACCACCGTGAACTGTAGAATGTTCTCCGTCACGGGCAGTAGGGTCTTGGTTATGTACAGAATGGCCGCGGAGACTATGGACAGACCGGTCAGACAGAGGTTAATGAGGGTCCAGTGGGGCAGGACACGGGTGAAAACTGTTTTAATGTTCAAGCAGGCACCGGGTGACTTGGCTACTCTGCTTCATGCTTCTGCGGCTCCGGGTCCACCCAGTTGAACTTCTTCTCCAGGGTCGACGAGTAGTAGTTGCGCCAATCGTAGTCAACCTCACGGCCCCACTCATAGTAGACCCGGGGGTCGACGTAGCTCTTGAGGCTCGTGCCCAGGTTGTAGTCCCGGGTCAGCTCCTTAGCCTCGATCTGGAGCGTGGCTTTCTCGATCATCTGCTCGTCCTTCATGCGCCGCGTCTCCTTCCTCTTCTTGAGGTTGGCTACGCGCTCCCTGTGCTTGTCCCTCGTGTTCTTGATGCGCTCCCTGCCATTCTTGATGACGCTTCTCTTGGAGGCGATGCGTTTCTTTATCCCCTTCGTGGACTTGCCCGCCTCCTCGCGCGTCTCGAGCTCCTGCTTGTACTCGTCGAGCTTCTTCTTGTCTTCCTCCAGCTTCGCCTCGTACCTCGCCTTCCTTTCCTCGTACTTCGCTATGGCGTCCCTGATGCGTTCACGGTACTTACGCATGCTCTCCCTGGCCCTCTGCTTTCGGGCCGCCAGCCTCTCCTTCTGTCGCGCGAGGCTCTGCCCCCAGGTCTTGGGTATGGTGCGTTTATGGTTACATGTGATGGCAGCCTCAAGGTTGGCGAGGGTGGCCACGTGCTTCTTCCTGTAGTCGGGGACGTCTCTCTCTAGGGGCAGATCCTTGAGCCTGGACTCCACGGCCTCCGTCGCGTAGCAGGTCCTGAACACCTTGGCGGTGATGCCCTCCATGACCTCGTCGAGGAACTGGCTCACCACGTTGCTGTTCACCTCGTCGAAGAGTGTAGGTATACCGGGTTTAGAGGATATGGAGTAGAGAGGGTCATCGTTCTTCGCCTCGACTTCAATAACCCAGCCACGCTGGCGAAGAGCAGAAAGATGCATCATTAAGGTCTCCTCCTTGATGCCCATTTTCGCCTCCAACTCTCTCAAAGTCTGAGGCTCTACTAGCTCTTCTAATATCTTGCTCCGAATGATCTCCTCTTCAGCGAACTCCTGTAGATTCTCCACAACCTGTGCATCTAGTTCAACAGTGAGTTTCAAAGGTACGCTGTCCTTGCCCAGGAAGTCGAAAGTGACCGTTCCGTCTGGATTAAAAGTGATGTGATCGGTTCGAAGAGTTGACGCTCCCACCGTATCAGCTTCTTCGTCCTCGTCTTTCTCGTCGCCGACCCTGAACTTAAGCTCGTCTATGAGGTAGCAGACGGTGGCCGTCTTGCGGCGCCTCACGTCCTCGCTGAAGAGGTTCTCCTCTATGAACCGCTTGACCCTGTCTATGTTCTCCCTGAGCTCGATGGCCTTATCGTACTTCTCGATGTCCTTCTTCTGCTTGATGGGGCTGCTGTCGTGGGGCCAGACGTACTTCATCTTGCCGGTGAGCCTGTCCTTCCACCGGGCGATCCACATGCTCTCCGGGTCCCAGAGCCTGTCCTTCCAGTCGCCCGGCGGCCGGGGCGCGTCGGGGCTCAGGTTGAGCTCCACGTCCATGTGGCGGGGCCCCTCCTTCCACCTGCCTCGGTACGGGTGCTCGCCGCGGCCCATGAAGATGCTGCTGGGCTCCACCATGTAGTTGCCCAGCTCGCAGCGCTCCCCGTCAATGAGCGCGTACCCGTACCTCTCCTTGTTTGCCTCCCGGACCGCCTTACGCTCCTCGGCGAGCCGCTTCCTCTCCTCCCTGCTGAGATTCTTCTTGTACTCCCGCTCCGCCTCAACCATCCGGTATATGTCTGAGTAGTCCACGTCGCCCGGCAGAACCTCGAACCCGAGGAGCACGCTGAAGTCCTCGTGGAAGTTCTCGGCGAACTTGGAGTTCTCGACGTATGGGGTGCCAATCTTCTTGGCCCAAGCCGCCGCTCGCTCCTCCTGCTCCGGGGTCAGCCTGTGCTCCTTCCCCTTGATCTTCACCGAATATCCTTGGGCCTCGTACCTTGGTGGGACCATTACGCCGTTATGGATCAGCTGCTCCATGCTAGGCTCTCCGAATTAGCATCCATACTCCGCAGGGTTTTTTATAGATTGTGTATTTTTTCTTGGTTTTTTGTTAAAGTCCTTAGCTACAGCTACAGGTAATGACGACTCAGCGCCTCGGCTCTCTCCACATCATCGACGCTGTACACCGTGAACACCTCTCTGCCTCTCTGGAGGTAACCCACCTTCGTGGGGTCCACGTCCATGAGACCGCATGTGAC
>JAEHCT010000167.1 GCA_020697635.1 Candidatus Bathyarchaeota archaeon | reverse complement strand
CTTAAATGCCATGAACGAGCGCTCGTCAACGGGCACGCCTGCCCGAGCGATTCCCGGAATAAATCATCGGGGCCCTCCACGGTAGATCGTGAGGGCGACAAGGAACCAGAGAGGCGAAAACATCGTTTCTAGGACCTGGGAAGCCACGTGCGCGGGTGCCAGGTAGCCGCTGCCGTATGTTTGTTGGATCGTGGCCCCTAGGTACACGGGGAGGTTCTCGATGAGGTTCGCAACTCCAGAGACCGCGATGAACAGGGCGATGAAGCCGAGGAACGTTCTCCCGCTCGCCCTCAGGGCCTTGTTGCCCGCCCCCACGGACGTGAAGACGTCCGCGTCCTCGAATAACACGGGCGCCAGCCACATGTATAGGACCGTCGTGATTACGGAGACCAAGATGAGGACCGTCCAGCTAATCGCGATGCCGATTGGAAGCGACATGAAGGGCGGCGAGGGGGGTTCCACGGGCCCGGATGCCCCAATCTGAAGCCTCAGCCAGGGCAGCATGGCGTACCAGAACATCACTATTATGGGTACGAAGGACAGGACCATCACCCCCAAGTTGACGAAATAAACGCCAAGCATCCGCGGGGAGTGTCTTCTGATCCCGTTGACCCAATCGCGCAGGCTGGCCTTGCCCCCCAGCACGACTACAGAGGCCATGCTCGCCTGGCCGACGAGGGCCAGGAAGGAGATTGCCATGCTCAGGAACAGGGCCCCGAAGCCGATGAAAGCATACGATTCGAGTTCGGGTCTAGAGGCATCGGCGGCGGGAATCCCCATCAGCGGCACGACGACGAGCTCGAAGACCAGGACGACCAGGGGCGGGACGATGATGACTGGGTTCGTGCGGTACCTCGCTATGTTCAGCCTGACTATGTCGAGCAGCACGATGGAAAGCGCCCTTACGTAGTCCCTCGTCCGCGTTAATTACTTTATTGGAGCCTGAACATAAAACCATCATGTGCTGAAGTTTACTCAGATTCAATTGCGTTCGAGGGCTCCGATGAGGGTCGATCGGGGATACTGCGACGGCCTGCTAGGCTAGGTATCAAAGGGGCCTCCCCGAGGGCAGGGTCCTGTAGAACGACATCGGAGACAGCTCGTGGAGATCCACCAGGATGTCGATGACCGCGGGCTTGCCGCGCGCACGGGCGTGGGGCCTGTTCAGCGGCGTAGACGGCGAGGGTATTGGCTCAGAACCGGTCGTCGTGGGTGCCCTCGGGGTGGCTGTAGGTTATGCGGCCCGTCTTGGTGCGCGTGTATTTCTCGGTGTTCAGCTCGTCGAGGAGGCTGAGGTCGTAGGGTATTCAGAGGTTGCCTTCCTGGAGGCGCCTGAGAGAATCGTGGATTTCCTGCAGAGGCCGGGGCTCTACAAGCACAGGGGCTGAGCTGGGTCACGGGCAGCCTCTCCGCCCTGGTCTCGTGGTCTCTACGGCACTGTTGGTCTGATCGGTTCTAGGCTTCGGTGACGAATGTCGTTGTCTCGATCTCTGGGCTCTCTTGCAGGGATAGGCGCTCTCGGCGTCGCCTCTCCTTGAGGCCTTCCTGGAGGGCCTTGAGGGTCTCCCATCTGCCCTCCGCGGCCATCCCCGCCTGCTCGGGCCATGTGGTGGGGTCGCTCAGCCTCAGCAGGCTGGGGTTCTTCGTCACCAGTATCTCCCTTATGTCGTCCACTTCCTTGGCTGCGAGCTTGGCGAAGGTCTTGACCCCTGCGGATCTGAGGGTCGCCGATATTTTGGGGCCGACCCCGTCGAGGTGTGTGAAGTCGTCCTGCATCGCCCGCTCCTTCGCCTTCAGGGCGGTTATCTCCCGCTCCCTCTCCTGCGTCAGCTTCTGCAGTTGGCTCACTCGGGCCTCGGCTCCGACGGCGCGGTCCATCGTCTCCTGGTTCTGCCTTCTGAGTTCTGCGATGTCGGCGTTCGCTGCGTCGACGTGCTCGTCCCGCTCCCTGACCTGCTCCTCCAGGCCCTGGATGGTGGTGTCTCTCTGGCTCAGATCGGTGCTGAGGGCCTCCAGTGTGGCCTCGTGCTCCTTCATGCTCTTGTTCAGCGACTCGATCTTGTTGTCCCTGGTATTGACGGTGCCCTCCAGCTCCTCGATGTGGTCGTCCCTCTGGCTGACCTTCCTCTGGCCGAAGATGTACGTGATCACCGTGCCTGCGGCGAGTCCTGCCACTGGCAGCAATGCCGTGTAGATTTGCTCGGACATTGTTCTGGCTTCAGATGAATCTAAAATACATTAAAGGAATACGGATTTGAAATACCTCTTCTGTGCGCGTCTGGCTGGGCTTCTGGTGGATGTGCAGGGCGGTAGGTTACCGTATGAGATCCCTTTTTTCGCTCATCTTATCCGTGCAATCGGCCGGCTCGACGGCTTTGACTGCTCCGATGCGTAGATCGCGAGTGCGAGGGCCCAGAATCGGTCGTCGTGGGTTCCCTCGGGGTGGCTATAGGTTATTCGGCCCGTCTTGATGAGCTGGTATTTCTCTGTGTTGAGCTCGTCGAGGAGGTCCCGGTCGTATGGTATCTGGAGCTGCTCCCGGGTCATACGCTGCCTGAGGATCTGGGCCATCTCCTGCTTGCTGTTGACGGTGAAAACGATGCCCTTCGGGTTGACCACTCCTGCCTGCCTCATGTCCTCCACTATGTAGTCCCCGTGCTTGGTGCTGTCGACATAGGTGGCGTGGATCCTGTCCCAGCGCTCGGAGAGGAGCTTCGCGTAGCCGATCACCGAGGCTATGCTCGCGCCCTTCTTGAAGCGGTGCATGTGGACGAGCTGGAGGTTCTCGGTTCGCTCCAGGACGGCTATGACGCTGTGGTCCACCCTCTCGGCGAGGTCTATGCCGGCGTAGAAGCGGCCCTTCCTCCGGGAGTCGAAGGAGTAGTAGTCCAGCGTCTCGCTGCAGCACTTGGCCAGCGTATCCTGGGTGAGCCACGTGTCCGCCTCCTCGGCGAACTCGGCCATGTACTCCATGCGGTAGGCCTGGGGGTTGTACTCCCTCTGCCTCTCTATGTGCTTCAGGAAGCCGGGGTGGTAGACGCCCTCGTCGTATGCCTCTTTCCACGTTACAACGTGCTTCTCGTAGTCTGGGTCCTGGTTCAGCCGGTAGTAGACTGTGTTCCTCCCCCATGGGGTGCTGCTCACGATGAGGGTGCCGTCGGTGGTGGCCAGCATGGGCGGCAGGATGCTGTCGAATATCGCGTCGTCGTTGTGGAAGAAGGCGGCCTCGTCTGCCACAATGAGGTCCGCGGTGAACCCCCTGAGCTGGTGCTCAGAGTTGGGAAGTATGATTATGGTGCTGCGGTTCCTGAAGCGGAATATCGTCTTCAGCCTCTGGCGCAATAAGCCCCGGTATTCTCCGGGAAGGTTTTCCAGGAGGTTCCGTATGCGGTCGCCCAGGATCATCGACTGCCGGAGCCCGGGGGATATTATCAGCACGGTCGTTCCAGGGGTCGTGGCCGCCCTGATGATGCTCAGGGTTGCCAGGGCGGTCGTCTTCCCGCTCTGGCGCGCCCACCTGACGACCATGCGCTTGGAGGTCGACTCGAGGAGCCGTCTCTGGTAGCTCGTGGGTCTGAACTTCAGGAGCTCCTCGCAGAAGGATCGGGGCTCACGTGGGAGCGGGGGAGGCTTGATGGAGACGGTGTTTATCCTATTCTCCAGGCTTTTCAGCTTCCTCCATAAGCTCCTCGACACGGCGGGTCAGCTCCTCCAGCTTCTCGTTGATGGCGTGGCCGTCGTAGGCCTTCAGGACGGTGTTGGCGGTCTGGTGGATGTATGTGGCGATCCTGGACCACTTCTGACGAACATCCGTGGGCAGGTACTTTGAGGTCGCGCGGCTGTGAGCCTCGTTAGCCAGCTCCGTCAGCTGCACTATCGCCTGCTCGCGATACTCCTGAGGGTCCACAGGAGACATTAGTCGGATCCTCCGAGTTCTGACCATGAATTTCCTGATGGTTCGTGGGGAGATCGTGTAATCACACATACCGCCATCAACCGTCCAATAACCCCACCTCACGCCAATCTATAAGTTTTTTATAACACAAAAGTTAGTAAAAACT
>JAEHCT010000003.1 GCA_020697635.1 Candidatus Bathyarchaeota archaeon | reverse complement strand
GATCTTCGTGTCGCCGTCCGCCAGCAATATCTTGTTGCCGCCAATCTCGTTGACCCCGCCGTAAAACCTCAGAGAAACCATACCAACCGAGAATGTATCCGACGCGTATATGAACACTGGGGAATGGATTTATCCGGCCCCATGGATAAACGTGGATGATGACCCCACCAAAGACCGTCGCCGTCGTAGGCTACAAAGACTCCGGAAAGACCAGAGCCGTGGAGACCCTCGTCACAGAGCTCACCCGGAGAGGCCACCGCGTCGGCACCCTGAAGCACACCGCCGAGAACATAGACTTCGACACCCCCGGCAAGGACACCGCCCGGCACAGGGAGGCTGGGGCCAAGGCCGCGGCGATACTGCACCAGAACGCCGCCGCCATATTCATAGACGACCACGTCAAAGTCGGGGACGCGGTGAAGGCCCTCGGGGACCTCGACATCCTCGTGGTCGAGGGCTTCAAGACGCTGGACACCCACGCCAGGCTCCTGGTCCCGAGGCTGGACGAGGACATCGAGAAGCTGAGGAACGGGCTGGAGATCGCCGCCGTGAAGGTACCCGGCTCCGGGTTCACAGGAGACACGGATCTACCCGTGATGCAGCTAGGCGACGCAGTCCGGCTGGCAGACCTGGTCGAGGAGAAGGCATATCCCATGCTCCCAGGCGTGAACTGCCATGGATGCGGCTACGACGACTGTAGGAGCCTAGGCCAGGCAATCCTCGGCGGCGAGGCCGAGGCCAGGCAGTGCGTCAGGAACAGCGTCGAGTTCACGCTCCGCGTCAACGACGAGCCTGTGCCCCTCGGCGGCTTCGTGCAGCGCGCCTTCAAGGGCATGCTACTGGGGTTCCTGAGAAGCCTCAAGGGCGGGGACAGCCCCCGAAGGGTCGAGATAGCCTTCGAGGTAGAGGACGATGAGTGAAGCCCTCCACATCTGCATCGACAGCAACGAGGCGTCCAGCCGCCGCGACATAGTCAACTACATGATGTGGAACGGATTCGAGGTGGACGTCAGGAAGCTGGACGTCTGCGACTACGTCGTCAGCGACCGCGTCGGCGTCGAACGCAAGGACGTCAGCGACTTCATCGGCAGCATGAAGGACGGACGACTCTTCAACCAGGCACGCGACATGGCCCAGATATACGAGCGCCCGGTAGTAATCCTCGAGGGGCAGCTCAGCCGCGCCTTCAAACGCAGCGCCATGAAGCCAGCAAGCGTCTACGGCGCCCTCAGCAGCCTGGCGCTGGACTACGGCGTCAACATCATACCCACGGACAGCCCCGAGTCCACCGCGGTGCTCCTCCACAGGCTCGCCTACAGGGAGCAGGCCAAGGAGGAACGGACCATACAGCTCCGCAGCGTGAACAGGAGCCTACCCCTCCACGACCAGCAAGTATACCTCCTCTCCGGGCTCCCCCAGATAGGCACGACCCTCGCCCAGGAGCTGCTCACCCACTACGAGACCCCGTACAGGGTGATAGAGGAGTTCGCCAACGCCGAGGTGCGGGTGAGCAAGAGCGGGAAGACCAAGAGACTCCTAGGCCCCCTGGCGGACGTCAAGGGCGTGGGCCCCGTGATAGTCGAGAACGCCCAGCGTCTCCTCCACGAGTCGTACGCCGCTCTCTGCGGAGCCGAGAAACCAGACTAGAGAAGAACCCTCACGTAACGTGCCATGAGGGCGGGGATCAGACCCGCTCCAGGTACCTCTTCAGCTCCCACTGCCGGGCCTCTGATTCTCCAAGCCTCTCGGCGTCGAGGTACTCCCTGTACTCGCTTCGCTTGTGCTCGAGCCAGGTCTCCACGAGGTCGCCGCCGAGCAGGTCCCGGACGAAGCCGCTGCCCTCCAGGTGGTCCAGGGCCTCGCCGAGGTCCCCTGGGAGCCGGGTGATGCCCAGCTCCTTCTTACGCTTCTCGGTCATCTTCTCGACGTTCTCCGTGGTGGGTGTGTTGGGCTCGATGCCACGTCTGACGCCGTCCATGCCCGCGGCCAGAAGCAGCGCGGAAGCCAGGTAGATGTTGGTGGAGCAGTCGGTGGCCCGGTACTCTACGCGGGCGCTCCTCTCGTACCCGGGTATCCTTATGAGGGCCGTCCGGTTGGCCACGCCCCAGCTCTTGTAGACGGGCGCCTCGTGGCCCGGCACCAGACGCCTGTAGCTGTTGGTGGTGGGGTTGAGGATGGCGGTCATGGCGTCCACGTGCTCCATGAGTCCCCCCACGAAGTGGACCAGGAACCCGCTTATTCCCTCGTCGGGATCCGCGAAAATGTTCTCGCCGCCCTCGGCCAGGTACTGGTGTATGTGGAGGCCGCTCCCCGCCTCCTCGGGCAGAGGCTTGGGCATGAACGTCGAGACGACGCCCTCCATGAGGCTGTCCGTCTTGGTGACCATCTTCGCCGTCTGGACGTTGTCGGCCTGCCTCAAGGCGTCGTCGGGGGTGAACTCGAACTCCTGCTGCCCGGGACCGTTCTCGTGGTGAATAGTCTTGACGCCCGCTCCCATCTCCCTGAGGTCGTCGATGACGCTGCGTCGGAGGAAACTATAGCCATCGAAAGGCAGCGTGTCCATGTAGCCGCCGTCGTCGGCGGGCGTGTAGTCGTCGTTCAGGAAGTACCACTCCAGTTCGGGGCGGGTCCTGTACTCGTAGCCTAAGCCACGCGCTTTCGTTATCTCCCGCTTAAGTATGGATCGAGGGCAGAGAGGGTGGGGAGCCCCCTCGTTATCCGCCATGTCGCAGATGATCCGTGCGACCCGGTCGTCCCACGGCAGAGGGGCATACGTCGACGCGTCGGGCAGCACCCTCATGTCGCTCTGCTCGGTCCTCAGGAAGCCCAGGCTGCTGCCGTCGACGCCCGTGCCCTCACACATCTCGCCCCAGATCTCGGCTGGGAACTCGACGGACTTCAGGTCGCCGAATAGGGTGGTGAAGTTGAACTGTACGTAGTCCAACGAGCTGATCAGAGACTCCATCTCGCTCAACGGTGAACACTCTGATTTACTCGTAGGAGATGGTTTAAATATTTGATCAGTTTAACCGCGTTTTCAACCGGTTTCCGTTCAGCGAAATTAGGCACACCTAACATTATTTCCACTAAAAGGAACATAAGGCTCCCAGTCGCCCATTCCTCCCTTTAAACACTCAAAAAAGTGGTTAGGTCATGGCTGGGAGAAGTAGACCGTTGAAGAGGAGCTTGTAGGTGCCGTGGGTCTGGGCACGGTGCTGGGGGCGGAACCCGAACAACACGACCCTCCCGCTCCCCACCTCGACCACCATCAAAGCCGGTTTCCCGGCCAGATGCTTCTCTCCGTCTAGCCACCCGCTCTGAAGGATCTGGTGAGCCGGGTACCTGGCCACCGTCACCATCTTCTCGCCGCTGAGGCTCGGCTTCACTTCGAAGACAGGGCTGTCCCAGAAGAACAGGGTCGAGTCCTCAGGCATACCGTAACCCAGGGGGTGCATGTTGTCTACCGTGACGCGCAGCGTCGACGCCGGGCAGAAGAACTCCTTGGTGGATTTCTCCTGTACTGCGTCGCCTATGCCTAGTTTGAACGCCTCTGCGGCGAACAAGCTGGACTCGTTGAGGCACACCAGCGTCCCGCCCTCGGACACGTACTTGACCAGGCGCTCAACGCCCTCCTTTCCCGTGCCGCTCCTGTACTCTGGTGGGGTAAGAGGCGCGGGGCGCCCCCTCTCCTCGAAGTGTTCCTCGACGTCCTCGCCCAATATCACCCACGCAGGGTCGCTGGGGAGCACTATGACATCAAACCTGTCGCTCAGTCGGTCGTCGATCCCTTCGTCCCTCAGCGTCTCGTAGCTGAAGCCGAACTTCTCCAGCACAAGCCGCGTCCACCCCTCATCCGCGTTTCCGCCGTAGTACCGCTGGTAGAGGCCAACGCGGGGCTTGGACAACTCATAGGCTTCTGGCTTCTCCTGCACTGCGTGGCAGGTTACCCCGAGAGCCTTAGCGAGATTGTCTAACTGCTCATCCCCGGGGTTCGTTACGAAGGCTCCTGCTGGAAGCCAGTATTCGCCGCATGCCACGGGCTCCTTAGAGCGCCAGACCCTTGCGCCGGCATTTAGGAGCGCCATGGCCGCCCTGTAGCTGTCGTTATGCCTGCAGTCTAGGGCGTAGCCGTGCTTCGACGTGCCCAGTATCTCACCGCTGGGCCTCGGGGCTTCTGTTACTCGCTCCAACTTGATGGGCGGGACGACAGTCACCGGATCCACTCTCACCCCCATGAACTCGTGCATCGTGTCTGTGGCCTTGTCCCTGGGCGCCCTCGGCGTCCCATCCTTCTCACGGGTCCAGGCGTTGTCCGGGTAAAAGGTCCTCTCCAGGAGGTTCTTGATGACCCCGTGCTTCGGCTGCGCGTTGAAGACCACGCAGGAGCCGACGCCGTAGCTGACGCCGTCAGCCTCGAAGCCTTCCAAGGTTACATGGATCTCTACGCCTTGGAGCAGGAGCTTCTCCACGAGGATGCGCGCCGTGGATGGGTCGTGCTGCTGGGCAGGGACGACGTACGCCTGGTGCTCGTCTTTGGAGCCCCTCTCCGTCTGTCTACGCGCCTTGAGGATGGCGTTCCTCAGGACTGTCTCCCTGTTTCTGGCGGCGTGGTCCAGGGTCGCCTAGGCCGAGATCTTTATCTGTTCCACCATCTCGCGGAGCCTCCACCAGCCCCCCTCCCATGGGTGGGGGAAGTTTGTCTGGGCGACGTACTCAGGGAAGCTGAAGTGGTTGCCCTTAAGCTGGTCCACTTGTATGTGGATCGGTGTGGCGAGTTTGGCGCTGGCCGTCTCCGTGAGCATGCCGCATATGTTGTGATGGTTGGTGATGCGGTGCCAGCCCATGTGCCCCCAGGCGGGGAACGTGGACCCCCCCGCGATGACGCCGGCCTTGCCGTTCTGCTCCAGCAAGGTGGCCATGTGACCCCCGTACCACATGTGCTCCCAGTAGACCAAGGGGTCGGCGTGGGGCCTCATGGGCTCGGTGTACGGCGGTATATAGAACCTGGCCCCGAAGCTGCCCATCTGGTGGTGGTCGACGTAGGCTTGGGGCATCCAGTCCCTGAAGAGTATGGAGGCGACGTACCTGGACTCCACCATGTTCGTCTGGAAGGCGTCCCTGTTGTTGTCGTGGCCGCCGTACCTGTGGTAGAGCCACGGTAGCGGGCTGCCCTCGTACTCCGTGCCGATCCACCTGTCGTACCAGTCAGCGACCATGATCTGGCCATCTGGGTTGAAGCAGGGGACCATGAGGAAGACCACGTTGTCCAATATTCGACACGTGTCCTCGTCTTCGCCGCTCACCAGATCGTAGGCCAGCTCGGGGGCCATCTGCGTCGGCGCTATCTCGCTGGCATGGAGGCTCATGGACTGGCACACCACCGCCACACCGTGGGCTATGTGTTCCTCCGCCTCCTCGTCGGATAGACCCCTCGGGTCGCTGAGCCTGAGGTTGGCTTCCCTGATCTCCTCGAGTCTAGAGAGGTTCTCGGGGGAGGATATCACCACGAGGAGGAACGACGCCCCCTCGGTGGATGGCCCCATGTCGATTACCTTGATTCGGTCGCTCTCCTTGCTCAAAAGGTTGAAGTACGCGACAATCCTGTCCCATCGCGCTATCTTACGGTCGCCGCCGAGCCTGTACCCGAAGAAAGCCTCTGGGCTGATTAATTGATCAGTCATGGAGAGGGAAGCGTTTAGTAAGAATATACAGTTTGCCGTGGGGTGGCGTTGGTTGAGAAACGCTTTAATCAGATATCTTTGGTTTCTATCTGTGCGGGCCCGTAGCAGAGTGGATAATGCACCGGCCTCCGGAGCCGGAGATCGCGGGTTCGAATCCTGCCGGGCCCGCCAACCGAAGTGAAAAAAGATGAATCCCCTCGCAGAGCTAAGAGCGGAGTGTGAGAAGCTCCTTGTGGACGCCCTAGAGGAGGCGTACCCCGGAGCGGAGCTTCCTCAGGTTAAGTACAGCGAGCCCCCGTCGCCAGAGATGGGGGCCATCTCATCGCCGGCATGCTTCCAGCTCGCGAGGACGCTCAGGCAATCCCCGGCCAAGATAGCCGAGAACCTGGCGCAACACATCAAGCCGGAGAAAGGCGGCGTTGTAGCCTCAGCCAAGGCGGTTAACGGTTACATCAACTTCCACACCGACGCAGGCAGCTACGCTAAGCTGGTGTTGAAGGCGGTGATCGAGGGCGACGAGAGTTACGGCTTCCTCAAGACCGGCGAGCCCAAGAAGGTGATGGTCGAGCACACAAGCGCCAACCCCAACAGCCCCCTCCACATAGGCAACGCCAGGAACAGCATCCTCGGCGACAGTCTCGCCAAGCTGCTGGAGAAGCGGGGACACGATGTCGTGAGGCACTTCTTGGTGAACGACATGGGCCGCCAGGTGGCCATGGCCACCTACGGGTGGGGACTCATGGGAAAACCCGAGCCGAAGTCGCCTGCGGAGCTATGGGTGGGCACCATCTACGCATCCGTGAACGTCATCACGGAGTTGAAACGGTTTAAGGCGGACCTCAAGGAGGCGGAGGAACAGGGCTGGGTCTACGAGGCTCAGGAGGCGAGAGACGAGGTCGATAAGTATGAGACCGCTGCCGTCGATCTTAAGGAAAGGTTCCCCGGGCTCTACACGAGCCTGGCGAAGATACTTCCCGGAGTCGAGGACCCCATGGCGGAGATAGTGGCGCTGAACACAGCCTACGAGAACGATGAGCCTGACGCCGTCAAGGATGTGCGACAGGTGGTCCGGTACTGCCTGGACGGCTTCGAGGCTAGCCTGGGGCAGTTGGGGATAGGGTTCGACAGCTTCGACTACGAGAGCGACCTTGTCTGGAAGCGCGCCGCCGACGACGTCCTGGAGGCGCTGAACGAGTCCGGGTACGTCATCAAGGATATGGGCGCCCAGATACTGGACTGCGACTGGATAGCTAGGGACCTTGGCCTCAAAGAGAAGTGGGGCCTCCACCCGGAGCACGAGATACCGCGCCTAGTGCTGGTCCGCGGCGACGGCACCACGCTGTACACGCTCAGGGACATGGCTTATCACATCTGGAAGTTCGGCTTCGTGGACAGGGTCATCAACGTCATAGGCATGGAGCAGAACTTGGCCCAGCTGCAGCTCAGGATAGCTCTGGCCGCCATAGGCAACCAGTGGATGGGAGACAACCTACTCCACTACAGCTACGAGTTCGTCAAGCTGCCAGGCGTCAAGATGAGCGGACGCCTCGGCAGGTACGTGACCCTCAACGAGGTGCTAGACAAGGCGGTGGAGCTGGCCTACATGGAGGTCGACAAACGGAACCCCAGGCTGGGCGAGGCCGACAAGAGGGACATCGCCCGGATGGTGGGCTTCGGCGCCGTCAAGTACACGCTCCTCAGCGTGGACCCCATGAAGCAGGTGGTGTTCGACTGGGAGAGGGCCCTCAACTTCGAGACCAACAGCGCCCCCTTCATACAGTACAGCCACGCGCGGACGTGCAACATACTCAAGCGGGTGGAGAAGACGCCCGACCCCGACTACGGGCAGCTCGCGGATGTCAAGGAGAAGGAACTCGTGAACCTCATAGCCCACTTCCCCGAGGTCTATGAGAGGGCGGTCGAGGAGCTGAAGCCCGGAGACATAACGGCGTACGCGAACAACCTGGCGGACAGGTTCAACAGCTTCTACGCCACCCAGAGGGTCATCGACGCCGAGACCGAGGGGCTCATAGGCGCCAGACTGGCGCTCGTGGACGCGACGAGGATAACCCTGAGGAACTCTCTAGAGGTGCTCGGCATCGAGGCGCCTGAACGGATGTAACAGAACCCAATCTGTTTATATTCCGGGCCGTTTCGCAGACTATTGAGACTGTAAGCATGAGCCTGAACAAGCTGAGGCTATCGATGGCCGGTACCGCAGCGGTGATCATAGGCGTGTCCACAATCGGACTCGCGTTAATAATGTCCAGCCTAGGAACGCTGAACCTCACGTCGCTGATACTCTTGGCGGCGGGGTTCAACCTCCTCCAGTGGCTCCTAGCTCCCTACCTGATCAACCTCACCTACCGCGTCAAACCTATGAGCCCCGACCAGAACCCGGAGCTCCACAGCAGCCTAGAGGAGCTCAGCAGACGCTCAGGCATCAAGACCCCGAAGCTCATGGTATCCAGCATCCCGATACCCAACGCCTTCGCCTACGGCTCACCCCTCTCAGGGAGCCACGTGGCCGTGACCCGGGGGCTCCTGGACGCTCTTGACGTGGAGCAGGTGAACGCCGTAGTCGGCCACGAGCTTGGCCACATCAAGCACAGGGACATGCACCTGATGATGATGGCCAGCTTCCTGCCCAGCCTCTTCTACATCATCGCCCGGTCCACGATGTTCAGCCGCGACAGGGACAGGGGAAGCTACGGGCTCGTGGGCGCCGCGAGCCTCCTCGTCTACTTCGTGCTAAGCCTCGCAAACCTGGGCCTCAGCAGGACGCGGGAGTACTACGCGGACATGCACAGCGCCGGCCTCACGCCGGGAGGCGCCCGGAAGATGGGGGAGGCGCTTGCGAGGATAAGCCAGGCAACCTACCGCACCCAGATGCTCACCCCGAGGCAGGTCGGCTCGGGGAGCTTCAAGGCGCTGTTCATCTCAGACCCCGACAGGGCCAGCAGGGACCTCAGCGAGATGCACGGGACGGGGTTCGCCGGCGACTCCGAGTTTGTGGACCAGATGGCCGCGAGGCGCGTGTCTGGGTTCGAGAGCTTCCTCGAGCTATTCAGCACCCACCCGAACATGGTTAAGAGGCTCAGGGCGTTAAGGGCCCTCGAGTCCGGCTAGCCTCTTCATGTCTCGTTCGAGCTCCTCGACGAGGCGCCTGTTATATATGGCTGCTGCGGGGTGGTACAGCGGCACCAGCTTAAACACGCCCCAGCCGCCTTCTATCTCGTACTCACCTCCGTGGACGTCCCCAACCACCGCCTTCCCCAGTCCATGCTTCTCGAAGAAGTAGCTGATTGAACTGTTCCCCATCGGGGCCACCACCCTGGGCCTGATGATGTCGAGCTGCTCCGCGATGAACCGCTCGCAGGCGTCTACCTCACCCTTCTTGGGGCGGCGGTTGTTTGGCGGCCTGCACTTGACGACGTTCATGATGAACACGTCGTCCCTGGAGAGTCCCGCCTTCCCCAGGATGTCGTCCAGAAGCTTCCCGGCTCTCCCGACGAAGGGTAGGCCTGACTCGTCCTCGGTTCTACCCGGCGCCTCCCCGACGAGCACGATCTCGGCGTCGAGGCATCCAGACCCGACCACGGCGTTGGTCCGGGACTCCCATAGACCGCAACGCGTGCAGATCTGGGCTCTGTCTCTGAGGGCGTTCATGCGCGTCGTCTTGGCCTTATCCGCCGAGTGGTACACTACACCACGCCCTGCTCGTTGAGTCTCTCGTACTCTTCAAGATCCATGCCTAATAGGTCTCGGAGCACCTCAAAAGTGTCTCCGCCAAGCGATGGGGCCGGCCCGCGGGGAACTGGTCTAGTCTCGGACATCTTGATGGGGTTGCCCTGGACCTTGACGGCTCCGAGGCCGGGCTGCTCCAGCTCCACCACCATGCCGCGGGCGCCCCCGATGTGCTCGTCCTCTGACGCCTCCCTGACGTCGTAGATGGGGCACGAGGGGACACGGTGCTCGTTGAGCAGCTCAACGATGGCGTCCTTCTCGTGACGCGTGGTCCACTCCTCGATGAGGGGCTTCAGCGCCCCATGGTTCTCGACCCTGAGCATGTTGGACGCGAACCTGGGATCATCTCCGAGCCTCTTGAGGCCGGTCACCTCTATGAACCTGTCCCAGATGGCGTCGTTGGCTATGCCGATGACGACCCAGCCATCCCTCGCATGGAAGGTATCGTAGGGGTAGATGAACTCGTAACGGTTCCCGATGCGCCCCGGGACTTGACCGTCGACATAGAACCGTTGAGGTATGTTCTCCAGCGCCGCGAAGACGCTGTCCACCAGCGAGACATCCACCATCTGCCCCTCCCCCGTCCTCTCCCGCACGTTGAGGGCGGCGAGGATGCCTACGCAGCAGAACAGCGAGCTCAGTATGTCGCCTATAGCGGTCCCGGACCGCGTGGGCGGCCCGTCGGGCCACCCGGTGATGCTGAGGAGCCCCCCCATGGCTTGGCCTATGATGTCGTATCCGGGCCTCTCCCTGTAGGGGCCGTACTGGCCGAACCCGGAGATGGCGGCGTAGACCAGCCCCGGGTTCGCCTCCCTGAGCTCATCGTAGCCCAGACCCAGACGCTCCATGGTGCCCGGCCTGAAGTTCTCGATGAGCACGTCGCATCTCTTCACTAGTTCAATTAAGAGGCGCCTACCCTCGTCGGTCTTTAGGTTGATCGTGATGCTTCGCTTCCCCCTGTTCAGGTTAACGTAGTACATGCTCTCCCCGCCGACGAAGGGTGGAAACTGTCTGGAGTCGTCGCCCCTGCCCGGGATCTCCAGCTTTATGACCTCAGCCCCCATGTCAGCCAGCAGCATTCCGCAGAAGGGCCCAGCCAATACCCTGCTCAGGTCCAGAACCCTCACACCGAGGAAGGCATCACGGTTAAGCATGGAGAAAGATACTGACGACTACGCTATAAAAGCGGTTTATTCTATTACCATCACAGGGGTGTATACGGCGGGTATCTGACGCTCTATAGTCATCACGGCGCCTTGGCTCGGCCTTATTTCGATCCTGAAGTTCTCGTACGGGTGAGTGTACATGTTAGGCCTGTTAGCTGGGATAGGTTCGACATCTGTTAACAGTAGCTCGGTGAAGTCGATCTCTACCTTGAACTTCTCCCCTGTCTCAAGCAGGGTGTCAGTGTCGCCGTTAGCAGTTGAGATTGTCATGACTGTCCCGTTGATGTTATAGATCTCGCCGTGGCATACGTCGTTTGTTAAGGTGGCTACCAGCCTGTTGTCATCGCAGTCGACCGGCTCATGCCCCTGACTCAGCTTCATGTAGAAGATGACTTTGGTTAAGCAGATATCTGCCTGCTGTGCTCCCGGGGTAGTCGTGTTAGAGAAGAACGCGACAAGGCCGCTGTCTATGAGCATGGAGCTGCTGGCCTCGCTAATGCCGGCGGAGATCACTGACTGGGCCTTCTCGGCCGTCAGGAACCCCATGTTTAGTATGACGAAGGCGAAAGCCGCAGCGGTGATTACGAAGGCGACGAGGATTATGGCGGTCTCTAGACCGGTCATTGCTCGTCTTGACTTGGAAATTGTACTCATTGTTATACCAACACCAGTTACCTAGGTTTGGTGAGCTTTTCCTGTACTGCTTTATTAAGAAAATGTATGTATGCTCCATAAACAACGCTTTGTGCCTGAGCCAAAGGTTATCAATCGACGCCGTCCAGATAGCCATGATCAAGGTGCGGAGAGCAAGACCCGCCTACAAGCTATGGCTGGAGACCGACGAGGGCCACGTCTTCGGCCCAGGCGTCTACGGCCTCCTCAGGAAGATACAGGAGAAGGGGACACTCAAGGAGGCCGCCTCCTCCCTGGGCATGAGCTACAGGTACGCTTGGGGCCTCATCAAGAAGGCGGAGGAGACGCTGGGGGAGCCCCTCATATCCGCCACGAAGGGGGGGAGACACGGAGGGGGAAGCACCGAGATAACAGAGCTGGGGAGACGATACCTCAGGGACTTCGAGAGGTTCAGGAGGATGCTGGACGAAGTCTCAGAAGGATCTCTATGGGAGATCCAGGTCCAGGGCACCGTCCTCGACGTAGTCGAGAAAGGAGACCGTGTAGAGTACATCGTAGGGATGAAAGATGGGCCGTTAACGTTCTCGCTGCCTGGGGGTGGCGCTGTCAAGGAGGTCGGGGACGTTGTGCTTTTACACGTATCACTAGAGAACTAGCTTGGGTTTATGTTCCGTATGTCTATGAACTTCTGGTAGCGGTGCCTGATTCCGTGTCCCTTTGGTGTCAGATCGTAGAAGCATTTGGGGCAGTCCTCGGGTCCTTCGCTTTTCGTTATGTAGCCCAGTGCGCAGAGGTCGTTGAGGTGGTGGTAGACGTTCCTTATGTCGTTGTCGTTCATGTAGACGTAGAAGCTGGTCTTGAGCTGCTGCCATATGCTGTAACCGTAGGCCTCTTTGTCGTTCTCGCAGTCGTTGCATATGACTGCCAGTATCTTCATCTTCGTCGCGCCGCATGTCCCTTTGGGTTTAGGCATCGGGCTACCCTCGAAACGCTTATATAAAGGCCGAATTATTTATAATTTACGTATGGGTAAAATATCCCTATACGTTTCTCTAGTTTAAATCACGAGGAAAGGAGTTAAAGTGAGAGAGGAACCTGTCCATAACGCGTGTCCCCGATGTGGGAGCACCCGCCTAATAAGCGACCCGGAGAACGGCGAGATGGTCTGCGCCAACTGCGGCCTGGTGGTGGAAGAGGAGCTCATAGACAGGGGACCAGAGAGGAGGGCCTTCACGGCCGACGAGAAGAAGAGCCGGACACGCACCGGGCTCGGCATGAGCTACACCCTATACGACAAGGGGTTGTCCACGGTCTTCAACGGGTACAGGGACGCCCAAGGGAACAGGCTCAAGGACGAGACCCGCATCAAGATGGACAGGCTCCGCAGGTACGACAACCGCAGCAAGTTCGACGAGACGTGGAAGCGAAACCTGAGCATAGCCATGGCGGAGCTTGACCGCATGGCGACGACCCTACACCTACCCCAGAGCGTCAAGGAGCAGGCAGCCCTAATCTACCGCAGAGCCCTCAAGATGAACCTCATAAGGGGCCGGAGCATCGACGCCTTCGTGGCGGCGTCTACATACGCGGCGTGCAGACAGTCAAAAGTACCCAGACCGCTAAAGGAGATCTCGAAGGCGTCCACGCGCGAGCACAGCGAGGTGGCGCGCACCTACAGGCTCCTCATCAGGGAGATGAAGCTGAAGATGCCTGTGGACGACCCCATGAAGTTCGTACCGAGCATCGCGTCGAAGCTCAAACTGAGGAGGGACACCGAGCAATACGCCATAGACATACTCATGAGAGCCAAGGAGGGGCAGGGGCTCACCGGGAAAGGCCCGAGGGGAGTCGCCGCGGCGGCGCTGTATATGGCGTGCCTCGACAACGACGACAAGAGGATCCAGAAGGACGTCGCGGAGGCGGCGGGTACCACGGAGGTCACCCTGCGTAACAGGCTCAGGGGCCTCGAGGCCACGCTTAAGTCGCTGCCGGACACGCCGGAGAAGGAGATACGCCAGATAATAGAATAATCGTCACACAGCTTCACAGGGGCGGCGTGGCAAAATAGAAGATCATAAACCTTTTTCCTTACCTATTCATTCTAGGTGAGATAGTTTTGGCCGAGGAGAAGCCCAGCATCGCGGAGGTACTGGACGCGAACCGCAGGTTCATCTATGCGTTGCTGGCTACACCCTACCTCGGCATGACGATAGCCGTAGGGCTCATATGGTACAGGAAGCCCAGTAACATGTACGTCGCCATAGGCGTCATATTCTTCCTCATGGTCCAGTACGGGCTCACAGTCTACTTCTTCATCAAGAGGCTGGGCAGCATGGCGGGGGAGGGAAAGACTCATGCCCTTAGGGAGTCAAAAGAGGATAGGGGTGAAGAGGAGGAGAGTCGATGAAGGAGGTAACGGTCGAGATAGACGACGACCTGTACAACTACCTCGAATTCCTTGAGCGTACACGCTACATCAAGAACAAGAGCCAGGCCCTCCACAAGGCGCTGCTCCTCTTCAGGAGGCTCAGCATGCACGACTGGCTCCCAGACGTCTACCGCATCGGCGAGAACCGTGTCATCGTCATGGACAGGGGCATGCTACTCGACCTGTTCGAGAGCCTCACGGAGAATGAGATCTACAGGGTGGGTAGCATGACGGCCCTCAAGCGGAAGGTGCTGAAACCCGAGTTCAGGGACATCAACCTGACGAAGAAGGCGAACTGGCCGCTCGTGCTCAACGAGCTCCAGAACCTGGGCTGGGGAAACTTCGAGAAGGTCGAGGACGAGATAAAGATCGAGAACACGGCGGTGCCGTCCCAGTACCTCAAGGGCTACCTTGAGACCATGTTCAAGGTGACCCTGGAGGAGCACCACACCAACATCAGGGACCTGATCGTGTTCAGGGTGGCTAAGCCTAGGGAGGACGTGTGGCTCTAGAGCCCCGTCCATGGGCACCTTTTGTAGGGCCCGATCACTATGGTTACCACCGTCCCGATTATCCCGTCGAGGGCTATCTCCTTCTCCAGGAAGGCGTTGAGGTCCTCCATCTGCTCGAATATGACCTCTATGAGGAGATCGACGTCGCCGCTGGTGCGGTAGAGGACGTGGACGTCGGGGTTCTTCTCTATGTCCTTGACGATTGATGAGAGTTTAGCAGGCTGGACCTTGAGGCCGATGAAAGCCTTGATGGCTCTGCCCAGCTTATGGTAGTCCATTATAACCGTGAACTTCTTTATTATGCCTTCTTCCCGGAGCTTGTCGATCCTGTTCTTGACGGTGGCCTCGCTCACCCCCGCCTCCTCCGACATCTTCTTGTATGTGCACCGCCCATCGTCTGTGAGGCACTTTATGATCTTCATATCGAGTATGTCCAGAGACATGGTGTCTCTTATATGCCTACTAGTTGAAATATCTTTAGGTTTCTTTAATGGTATTGTTATTTTCTTTAATCTAAATGTGTGTTTCTCAATATAAATTAAAGATATTTTTGGGTCTTGTCTATATAAACATTTTTATGTTAAAAATCCCCCGCATAATTATAATAAATTAACATATAGAGATAAACATTAAAAAAAATCTTTAAAGAAAATATAGAAATAATCAAGTAATATTCGGGAATCTAAAATTTATTGGAGCTATTCTATAATTTTCTTAATGAAATGTGATATATTCTATATGCACTGTAAATACTATCGTGGAAAAGATGGAAGCCATAAACAATGTGCCAGTGTCTCTGTACAAGACCCTTTCAGACAAGCTGGTGTCCATAATCCTCGACTCCGAGGACAGGGACGCCGTCTCAGCCGATACGACCAAGAAGATCATCTATTTGTGGAGACAGGACATGCTCGCCTCTCCGACGGGCATAGAGGCTCTGGTAAAGGCGGCGATCCAGGTGGACTCCACGGCCGTCGTCAAAGTAATGGACGACTTGGGCCTCCAGGAGCTCACGGTAGTCGTGAAGAACCTATAAATATAAATTTTCTTTATACTATATTCTTATTTACTATTGAGGAAGGATCGAGTTGGTAGTAAGCTATACCCTAGCGAGGGTTCAGCCGGCTAAGGATGTCCAGGTCTACTACAAGGTCAAGGAACTGCCCGAGGTCGAGGAAGTAATCACGACATACGGCGAGTACGACATCATAGTCAAAGTCAACGTTGACAGCCTGGAGAAACTGGACGATTTCGTTTTCCACAAGCTGAGGACCATAGAAGGTGTGGAGGCCACGACGACACTCATCCACGCCGACTTCCCGAAGGAAGAGTAGGTGGGCAGGATTGGAGAAGTTCCCTTCAGTCGTCTCCGAGATAATGAATAAGCTGGTCACCATAGACGGCTCGGGGTCGGTGAAGGAGGCGGCCGAGATAATGCTCGAGAAGGGCATCGGGAGCATCGTGGTCACGGAGGAAGACGGCCCCGTCGGCATAGTCACTAAGAGCGATCTCCTTGCCAGGGTCATAGTGAACTGCAGGGACCCGCGGGAGTGCAGGATAAGTGAGATAATGTCGAGCCCCCTCATCTCCATAGACAGGAACACGCCCATCCTCGACGCGATGAGGGAGCTGAGGCACAAGGGGGTCCGCCGCCTCCTCGTGAGCGACGGCGAGAAGATTGTGGGCATAGTCTCCGAGTACGACATGATCAACGCCGTCACGATCTCTTCGCTTACCCAGTTCAGCACGCTACTCAGGAGAAAATAGCTTAATCTCGTTTATTCAAACCTGTTTAACTGGTATGCATCAGAATAGTTGATTCCCGGAAACCTTTTTATCAAATAAAGAAGCATTAAAGTGAAATGCTTTGATGAAGAAAGTCACTATCATCACTCCGCCCGAGTACGAGGGGCTGTTGCTGGAGTCCCTCGGTAAATCTCAGGTCGTCCATTTTACTGAGGTGACTGGCAAGGATTATGAAGCGTTAAAAGACCCTTCCGAAGAAGCCACCGATTACAGGATACTTTACACCAAGGTCAACACACGCTATGAAGAGATCCTTGAGATGGGGGACTTCGTTGTCGAGCGGAAGACACCCAGTCTCGAGGAGCTAAGAGAATTCACGCTCAGTCCAGAGGGAAAGGCAGAGGCCATAATCGATGAAGCAACCTCGTTAATCGAGGAAGTCAAGGAGAAGCGGGAGAACCAGCACGTAGAAAACACCAAGCTAGTAAAGGAGCTTCAGGCCAAGCTGGATGTTAGGAGGGGGAAGTTTGAGAAAGAGAAAGCAGAGCTGGTTGGTAAGCTCGCTGACAGAGTCATCCTCTCTACAAGACTTGAATCCATTCAAGCTCTAGAGCCGGAACAGTTCAAGAGCTGTTTCGCCGTCGGCGTCGTTAAGAACGATCTCATCCCTAAGGTAGGGGAGTACCTGAGACGTTACGAAGGAACGTATTTCAGGACGGCATCAATATCAGGGGATGAAAGCTTCATCTTCGTCTTCGGGTCTGAGGAAACTCGGAAATGGGTAGAAGCGCTGTTCCTAGTCTTTGAGATAAAGGACATTATCGATGTCTTGGACTCTCGGGATATTCTTCTCGTACTCGACCCAGCCAGGAGGGCGGAGGCTATCGAAAAGTACGAGGCGCAGCTTAAGAAGGGTGATGAGTCAGGCCCCGGCGAAGAGCCTGATGATGAGAGAAAGATCAGGGAGAAGGTCGTGGAGCTTGAGAACAGTCACAGGCACCTCATTTCTGAGCTGAGATCCGAGTATGACCTGAAGATCAAGGAAAACGAGGAGAAACATAGGCAAGAGATCGCCGATCTGATGAGTGAGCAAAGCGAGAAGATCGGTAAAATCGACTACTATGTTAACTTGTTGAGGATGTTCTCAAGCAGGAGGGTCCACATCCTTCGAGGCATGGTCATCAGCATTATACAGGGCTACACGCCCGAGAGTAAGGTGCCCAAGCTCAGAGAGGCCCTAAAAGACGTGGAGAACAGGATCGGGGAAACCCTGTTCGTGGAGGTAGGCGACCTCGGTCCAGACGACAAACACGCTCCCACGCCGACGATGGAGATGCCTAGCTTCCTGGGGCCGGCGTGGATTCTCACCAGGCTCAGGGGCTGGCCTTCGGCGGAGGAGTTTAACCCAGGGTATATCTCGGTTCTCATATTCTGCTTCCAGTTCGGCCTCATGTTCGGAGACATCGGGCAGGGTCTCGTCTACCTAGCGATCGGTTTGGCCCTACGCAACAGGTTCGAGAAGGGCATGATGAGGTACCTGACGAACCTGTTCATACCGATGGGCATAGCGGCCATAGTATTCGGGTTCATGTATGACTCGATATTCCTGGTGGAGCATGCCATCAGCGACTCGCTGCACGCAGCACATATGGATCTACCCTTCCATTACCCGATCATGCCTAACCCGGTGCACGAGGTAGGCGAGCTCATGAACCTCATATTCATGGTGGGCGCCGTGGAGATAGTTCTGGGGGCGCTCCTGGGGGCGTACAACTCGTTCAAGGCAGGCAACTACGTTGGCATGATCGGTGAACACGGCTTTGGCATGGGCCTGTACGTGATTGGCCTATACCTCTCCGCCGCCTCACTGTTCACCGAGGGACTTGACATCATGTTGATGGTGGCTAACTGGCCCTTCAAGCTGATGCTCGCCGGGATGATGCTTTCCTTCATGGAGCCGGTGCTTCACTCGGTTCAGCACGGACATGGCTTGAGCATAGAGTCCATGGGTGAGGGGCTTGGAGGGCTGCTGATGACCTTCGTGGAGGGCCTCGCCAACATGTTCAGCTTCCTCCGTATCGCGGCCTTCGCGCTCGCCCACGCGAGCCTCGCCGGCGCGGGTGAGGCCCTGGGCCACGCCATAGGCAGCGGCATACTGGGGCTGTTGATCATGAACGTGATCGCGTTGAGCTTCGAGTTCATCTCAAGCAGCGTGCAGTCGCTACGGTTGCTCTACTACGAGTTCATGGGAAAGTTCTTCCAAGGCGACGGCGTGCCTTTCAAGCCCTTCCGCCTAAGGCAAGGGTAAAAACCCATGTTTTTACCTTTTTATTCCAAGTTTTACGACTTGGAAAAGATTATATGTATATGTGATACCTTGATGGAAGAACAGGAGAGGTAACATAAGTGACAACCGAACCTACGTTGCTGTGCAGGCAGGGGAGGCGTTAGTGGCTTACGAAACGCTCGCTCCGGTTATCCTAGTAATCGTGAGCATCGGGGCCGCGGCGTGGACCATGGTGCAGGGAAGCATCATCAACTCGTCGGCCGAGATGGAGGGCAAGAAGACCCCAGTCTGGGGTATCGCCCTGAACGCCTTCGGCGGCTTCACAGTCATAATGAACTTACTGTTCTCAATAGTCATCATATTCGGTGGAGGAGGTGAAGGTGACCTGATTCCAGCAGAAGCATGGGGTGTTCTCACAGCTGCCATGACGATGATCGGAGCGGCTTTCGCGTCTGCTCTTTGTATCATGGTCGCGGCAAAGGCGGGCGCAGAGATGCTGGTGGAGAGGCCGGAGCTTAGCATCTGGTCTCTTCTCTTCGTCGCGCTCGGTGAGGGCCTCGCTATCTACGGGCTAATCGTCGCCATACTGTTGAGCGGATAATCCGTTCGACGGCGGCTTCCCCCGTTTCTATTTATTGAAGATAGTATCTGTCAGCATTTAATATCCATGAAAATTATAATAATGATGCAAATATTGGGCATTAATTTTTATATATTTACACTTTCATTAAATGGCGAGTGCCGGTGCCCACTGATGTGTGTGCACCAGCGACAACCATGTTAACCGTGACGGTGTATGAAGTTCAAGGCATTTGTTTATGTTTCTCTAAAGTCTGGGTACAGCGACCCGGAAGGCGACGCCACGGCCGAGGCCCTCAGAGGCCTGGGCTACGGGGTCGAGAAGGTTAGGGCTAGCAAGGCGTACCAGGTCACCTTCGAGGCTAAGGACATGGCGGCGGCGGATGCGCTGATAGACGAGATGTGCAGGCGGCTGCTGACGAACCCCACGAAGGACGACTACAGGTACGAGCTAAGTGAGGCGTGATGAGCAGGGTCACCGAGTCGGGGCATCCCTTCAGCCACCACGAGGTGGATCTCCTCAACGCGTCGGACGAGGAGCTCCGGGGGATAGCCGAGGCCCTGGGGCTGGGGCTGACGCTGGAGGAGCTCAAGTACGTCGCCGACCACTACGTGGTCCGGGAGAGGAGGGCGACGGGCATCGAGCTCCAGACGTTCGACCAGACCATGTCGGAGCACTGCAGCCACAAGACCTTCGCGGGGGTGATACACACCCCAGAGGGTACTGTGGACGGGCTGCTGAGGACGTACTTCAGGAGGCTCGTAGACGAGTTGAAGCCTGACTGGTGTTTCAGCGTCTTCGAGGACAACGCCGGCATCGTGGATCTGACGGACGACGTGGCGGTGGCCATCAAGGTGGAGACCCACAACCACCCGTCGGCCATAGAGCCTTTCGGAGGGGCGGCGACCGGGCTGGGCGGCGTCATCAGGGACATCCTGGGCGTCTGGGCTGACCCCATCGCCAACACTGATGTGCTCTGCTTCGGGCCTCTGGACCATCCTTACGAGGGGCTTCCGGAGGGGGTGAAGCACCCGCTCTATCTGTTCAGGGGCGTCGTGGACGGCATCGGTAGCTACGGGAACAGCATGGGCATCCCTACGGTGAACGGGGCGACGGTGTTCGACGAGGACTACACTGGGAACGTGGTGGTGTACTGCGGCTGCCTGGGGGTGCTTCCCAAGGACCAGTACGTCAGGGACGTGAAAGCCGGTGACTACGTTGTTCTCGCCGGCGGAAGGACTGGGCTAGACGGCATCCACGGGGTCACCTTCGCGTCGGCTGAGCTAACGGAGGAGAGCGAGGAGGTGAGCAGGCCGGCGGTGCAGATCGCGAACCCCATCGAGGAGGAGAAGATCAAGAGGGCTGTGAAACAGATCAGCGACCTGAAACTCGGGTCCGGCATAACGGACATCGGCGGAGGCGGCATCAGCTGCGGGGTCTGCGAGACCGCGGACCGTTACGGGCTCGGCGTCGAGGTGCACCTTGACAGGATACCGCTGAAGGCCGAGGGGGCGGCGCCGTGGGAGATATGGATCAGCGAGAGCCAGGAGCGGATGCTGCTGGCGGTGCCGCCGGGGAACCTGGAGAAGGTGCTGCAGATCTTCGGCGACGAGCAGGTGGAGGCCACGGTCCTCGGCGTGTACGACGAGTCGGGCATCGCGAGGCTCAACTATCAAGGGGTCGAGGTGGGGAGCATCTTGCTGGATGCGCTGTTCAACCCTCCGAGGCTGGAGAGGGAGACGGGCTGGGCTCCGCCGAAGATCGAGGACCCCGAGATCCCTGAGCCTGCGGACCTGGGCGAGGTCCTTCTCAAGTTGTTGAGCAGCTACGCCATCTGCAGCAAGGAGAAGGTGGTAAGACGGTACGATCAAGAAGTAAAAGGCCAGACTGTGATTAAGCCACTGCAGGGCTGGAGGGCTGGGCCCAGCGACGCGTCCGTGCTTAAGCCCCTCGACGACTCGTGGAAGGGCGTCAGCGTAGCGAGCGGCGTGAATCCCCGTTACGGGAAGATCGACCCGTACTGGATGGCGGCGAGCGTCGTGGACGAGGCGGTGCGGAACAGCGTATGCGTGGGAGGCCGTCGATGGGCGCTGCTGGACAACTTCACGTGGGGTAACCCCGAGTACGAGGATCGTCTGGGCGGGTTGGTGTACGCTTGCCGCGGCTGCTACGACACGGCCAAGGCTTACGGCGCGCCTTTCGTGTCGGGGAAGGACAGCCTCTACAACGAGAGCCCGATGGGGCCGGTGGCGCCGACGCTGCTGGTGACCAGCCTCGGCGTGGTGCCTGACGTCAGGAAGGCTGTGAGCATGGAGCTCAAGGAGCCGGGGAACGCCCTGTTCCTCGTGGGCGTCACTAAGCCGGAGCTCGGGGGCAGCGAGTACCTCCGGCTCCACGGGGAGCTCGGCGGCTCCGTGCCCCGGGTGGACGCGGAGAAGAACATCGAGGCTTACAGGCGTGTGTTGAAGGCGATGGACGAGGGGATGGTGCGGGCTTGCCACGACTGCAGCGAGGGCGGGTTGGCCGTGGCTGTGGCGGAGATGGCGTTCACCGGCGACCTCGGGGTCGACCTGGACGTCGGCAAGGTACCGGTCTCCGGAGGGATGAGGGACGACGTGCTGCTGTTCGGCGAGAGCAACGGGAGGCTGCTGGTAGAGGTGCCGCCGGCCGCCACTGCGGGGTTCATCGAGGCGATGGGGGACACACCCTACGCCTGTGTGGGAGCAGTCAAGGAGGAGAAGGCGCTGACGGTGACCAAGGACGGTGAGCCGCTGTTCGAGATTGATCTTGAGACGCTGATCGGGGCGTGGAAGACGCCGCTGGAGGCTAGGCGATGAGGCGCGAGGACATCAGGGTGCTGCTGATGCGTGCCCCTGGCACCAACTGCGACACGGAGACGGTGAGGGCGTTCAGGGATCAGGGCGTCCAGGTGCACTTGGTCCACACCCAGAGGG
>JAEHCT010000166.1 GCA_020697635.1 Candidatus Bathyarchaeota archaeon | reverse complement strand
AAGCCGATCCCATCTTCCGGGTGAGGGGCTCCACGGGGACACAGTACCTGAGGCTCATGGCCTACGACAAGTATCTCTCAGGGCTCTGGGGCTCCTCGCCGTCCGACCCTATCGCCTATACGGGGGAGATCCTCTGGCCCGACATAAATGTCGACGCCTCTCTTGTGCGAGTGAGCTTCGCCGTCGAGCCGCTGACAGATCTGGGCATGTACGTCCCGACGGCTCCCAACACCGTCGGCCTCAACCTCACAGATCTCGTCACCTACTACGGCGACGAGATGGTTTTCAGCTGCGAGGCGGGCATAGACGCCTATAACCTCACCTACATCAAGTACAGCTACAGCGACGATCTCCTCGACGTTAGCGACGTCGCGTATCTGCCTGACTACCTTGAGGTGCCTGATGATATAGAGGACGATCTCAAGGCGCTTGCCGCTGAGATAGTTGGCAACGCCTCGACGCCGTACGAGCAGCTTAGGGCTCTGGAGGATTACCTTGAGTCCCACTACGACTATAACCTGACCTGCCCGGACGCTCCCCCTGGCGTAGACCCCTTGGAGTGGTTCCTCTACGAGAGCGGGGAGGGAGTCTGCACCGACTTCAACACGGCTCTCACGATGATGGCCAGGTGCCTGAACATAACCGCGAGGCTGGTTGGAGGCTACTACATCGATCCTGATGCCGTTTTACAAGATGTTTACCCGATCCAGGCTCATGCCTTCACCGAGGTCCCCTTCGAAGGGCTCGGCTGGATAATCTTCGACGCCACGCCGAGCGCTGACCTGTTGTCCATGATCGTGGAGTTCGGGGGTTTCAACGAGACAGGCGGGCTTCCTGAGCCATCCATCGAAGGAGGCCGAGAGTTGCCCGTCGAAGGCGACATACCTTTGTCAGATGAAGAGGTTTTCAAGATCTACGGGGTCACAGGTTCACCTTACTTGAGGGACGGCATCGGCGACTACTACAACGGCTCATGGTATGTGCACGGCTCCCTCCCCGTCCCGTATTGGGGCCAGTATGTGGCTTCCGTCATAGGAAACAGCAGCGGCTACCAGGAGTATCACTACTACGTTGAGCCAGTCCAGGCCCTAGGCGGCTTCATACCTTCGCCGCTTCACCCGCTGCAGATCGTCGTCGATTGGAACATGACTTTCTACCCCGAGCACGGGCTCTTCCGTGTGGACGATCCGTTGACCCTGAGCTATGATGTGCAGTCAGAGGTCTACACGTTCAACGAGACGACGCTGGAGAGGGCTACGCCGTACAACAGCACGCTGTATTTACAGGTGTCGGAGACCTTGGAGGCCCTGATAACTCCTTTTGCCGAGCAGGTTACCCGTAACGTGGAGTCGCCGTACCTCAAGGTGAAGGCCCTGGAGAGCCACCTTGTAACTAACTACGTTTACAACCTCTCCTACACCCGATCTCCAGAAGGAGTCGACCCGGTGGAGTGGTTCCTGTTCCACGAGAGGCAGGGTGTGTGTACCAACTTCAACACGGCTTTGACTCTGCTCGCCCGGAGCCTAGGCGTGCCGGCGCGGCTCGTAACGGGTTACCTGGTCGACCCCAACGCCGAGACCCAGTCGGTAGAGATGATTCAAGCCCATGCATACACTGAGGTGCTCTTCGACGACCTTGGGTGGATCGTTTTAGATGCGACCCCCTCCGGAGAGATTTGGATCCCTGAGGCGCCGGTGAACAGGACGCCGACAAACACCACGATAACATATCAGGACGAGTATGTTCTCGTCGGCTCATGTTTCACTGTGGCCGGCACCGTCGTGGATGACCAAGGAAACGACGTCTCGGGGCTCGATGTCCTCGTCTACCTGAAGAAGGAGAAATACGAGGAAGGCATCCTGGCTGGCCGCGGAGCGGTTGTAGCCGGCAGGTTCAACGTCACATGCCTCTTCCCGCTTGGTCTCCCCGGGGGCGAGTACAACGTGGACGCCCACACGCTGGGAAACGAGGTGTACATGGACTCCTGGAGCGATCCGCCGATAGTGAGCTACACGGAGACCGAGTTCACATACGATGTGCCCGAGAAGGTCGTCACCGGCCAAGCCTTCAACATATCCTGCACTCTGGTGGAGAAGCAGACCAGCAGATCCATCGCCGAAGCCCAGTGCACAGTCACCGCCGGGACAGAGACCTACAGCAGGGTCACCGACAGCGAGGGAAGTATTAGACTCACGGGTCTCTTCGGTGAGCCAGGAGCGTTCGAGGTGGAGATGACGTACGAGGGCGCAGAGTACCGTCTTGGAACATCCGTGAGTACAGACGTTGAGTCGGTCCCCCTCACCATCACCCTCACGAGAGGCAACACCATGGTCCGGGGCGAGAACTCGGTCATCAGGGGCAGGGTCCACGCCGACGAGATCCTCGGTGACTCCGAGACCCTGACCCTGCGCCTGGAGGATAGAGCGATCTCCACGGTGACTAACGAGGCGGGAGAGTTCTTCATCTCCATTAGGCCGCCAATCGACCACGAGCTGGGTGAGGTTCTCCTAGAGTTCACTCTCCACAGCAACCGGCAGAGAGTAGAGGCGTTCGCCGTCGTGAAGGCGAGGCCAAGGATCAGCCTTTGGTCAGGACAGCAGATCCAGGCTGGGCGGCAGCACACCGTCAAAGCCGTGCTCAGGGACGATCAAGGCAAGTCTCTGGTGGGTAAGCCCCTGACGCTCATCTATCGCTGCGGCGATCTCGCCGAGAACCTCATGGCCACTACTGACGACGACGGGTTGGCGGAGTTCGGTTTCAAGCTATCCGCGCCTGAGGACGACGCAGTGACGTTGTCCGCTTCGTATCAGGGGGATGAGCTATACACGGCTGCCTCCGCCATGGCTACTGTAACGGTACTCACACCGACACGTTTCCCAAGCCTACAGGCTGCGGCCGTCTTCCTCGGCCTCGCGGGTGTAGGCGCCTATGTCTATCTGCGGATGAAGAGGAAGGATGAGGCGCCACCGGAGAAACCCGTGGGAGTGGCTGAGTCAGAGACCGGGTCGACTCTGCTGACCGTCTCGCTGCCCCAGATACAGACCCCGTTCCCCAACGTCTGGGGCGTCAACGAGGAGCTTGAGGTCTCGGTGGGGTTAACCACGGTCGAGGGCTACCCGATAGTGAACGCACAGGTAGACATGGAGGTAGACGGTGAACCGCTAGTGGTTTACACTGGTGAAGAGGGGTTGGCTTCGACCACCACGGTCAGCCCGTCGATTAGGAGCCTAAAGATATCGGCCAGTTACCGCGTCGAGGAGTTGGATACTGAGCTCGATGTGAAGATAGTCGAATACCGTGAGGAGATCATCTACCTCTTCAACACCAAGTTCAGGGACGCTCGGGAAAGGTTCGACAAGATCAAGGACAACTACACTGCGCGGGAGCTCTTGGGCTACCTTAAGACCCAGACACCTGCGGAGACGCATGGCACGCTAGGGGAGATGACCTTCATATTCGAGGAGGCAAACTACAGTCTCCACCCGATAGCGAGGGAAAGCTACGAGACATTCTACCTCGCCAAGAATGAGTTCGAGGAGGTTTTCAATGGAGAAGAGAGTTAAGGAGATCGTTCTGCCTTCGGTCATATACGTCACGTTTCTAACTGTGATGGTCTGGTTCCTAGTGGTGCAGGAGACCATTATTCCCTTGGACATCCTTGGGTACGACGTCACGCTCAGCCTCTCCTTCCTTGGGGCCCCCCTCATAGCTTTCCTGAGCATGAAGTACTCCAGCCTCATCGCAGACAAGCTCCTCGTCGGGAGAGCGACGGATAGGCTGTCCGAGGGCCTGAACACGGTGGCTTACACCGCTTTCCTTTACTTTGCGGCCGACTGGAGCCTCGTCCCGGGCTGGGTTAAGCCCCTGACAGCCTTCTTGTTGTATGCGACGATGCTCTCGGCTCTCCATGACATACTGAGCCTATACATCAGGGACATCAACTACATCTTCGAGCCCATGCTCACAAGCATCTACATATTGTTCATAGGGTTTCTGGGGAGCCGGACATGGCTCAACGTCTACCCCTTCTTCGAGGACTTTGTCCTGAACTCACCCTTCTCCGGCATCCTGCTGCCAATTATCAGAGCGGGGCTGGCTGAGCCGGTGAACAACGTTATCATAGTCAGCACCGCCATAACTGCGGTGCTCTCCCTCACC
>JAEHCT010000165.1 GCA_020697635.1 Candidatus Bathyarchaeota archaeon | reverse complement strand
GTTTACAGACAACCCGGACCCCGGGAAGCCCTCAGTGATAAGTATCGACGTACCCAGCGGCACCACCATCAGAGGAGCTTTGGAGAAGGCGGGCGTGCCGACAAACGAGGTGGGCACCAACATCTTCCTCAACGCAAAGTACTCGTCGCTGGACACGGTGGTGAAGGAGGGAGGCAGGCTGGGCGTGTTCCCAGACGACATGAACCTGCTCTACAAGTGGCACTTCACGAAGGAGTAGCGATGACGGTACTGGTGAAGGTCTACGCGACTCTGAGAACATACACAGGCGGAGAGGGCACGCTCTATATGGATGAAGCCGAGACCGTCAAGGATGTCCTAGACAAGCTCGGAGTCCCCATGAAGGATGTGAAAAACGTCATCGTTAACGGGCGGAGGAGAAGCATAGACCATCCAATAGCAGACGGTGACAGGGTGGCGCTTTTCCCGCCCATCGCCGGAGGCTAGCTCAGAGTCTTAAGCTGAGAGCTATACATGTCCGCGATCTCCCGGACCGTGGTGGCCTCCTCAGCCGACTTGTCCTCCCGCCAACGGGTGAACCTAGGGAACCTGATGGCCAGCCCAGAGCCCTCCCTGATCTCGTCGAAGGCCGCCGTGTGCAGCGGGCTCAACGTGATCTCGTCGCCGAGCACCTCCATGACGACGACGGGCTCGAACCATACCTCGGCAGTCATCAGCGATTTCACGCGCGCGTGCCTGTGACTCAACCTGTGAGGCTCAAGCATCACAAGTGTCTGCTCCAGGTTCTCATCTGTAAAGCCTGAACCGACCTTGCACACAGTATTGTAGACATCGGACTCTGGGTCGTACGCTGCGACAAGTAGGGCGCCGTAGCTGCCCGCTCGGCGGCCCCGGCCGTGGAGCGCGCCTACGACCACCAGGTCGACGTGGTCCTGCATCTTGCTCTGGTAGCTTCGCTTGAGCTTCACCCAGAGCCACGACCTGGCGCCAGCCCTGTAGATGCTGTCCTTTCCCGTGGACTTGACGACGAGCCCCTCGGTGCCGTCCGCTATGCTCTGCTGGAAGAACCTGTCCAGCTCCGCGGGGTCGGAGGTGGCGAGGCGCTCGACGAGCCTGTAGTCGTCTTTCTGCTCGGTTATGCTCTCCAATGCGTTGATTCTCTCGGGGTAAGGCTCCAGGGTGAGGTCCCTGCCGTCGGCGTAGAGGCAGTCGAACAGGTACACCCTGACCGGTATCTTCTCCATCATCTCCTCTATGCCGTATTTGCGCCGCCGCTGCATCAACGTCTGGAAGGGACGATCCTCGCCCGTGTCCGGGTCGTAGGCCACTGCCTCGCCCTCGATGATGGCGTCCTCGGCGGTTACCTGGGTCCTCGTCAGCTGGACCGCGTCGGGGTACATGTAGGTGATGTTCTCTAGGCGCCTGCTGAAGATGTTGACCCTATCTCCGTCCTTGTGTATCTGGAACCGCTCTCCGTCTAGCTTGTACTCGGCGCTGCACTGGCCTTCAAGCTTCTCGATGATATCCTCCGCCGTGGAGAGCCTCTGGGCCGCCATGACCCTTATCGGTGAGCCCACCCTGACATGGAAGTCCTCGATGGCATCTAACCCCTCCTCCTCGAGGGTTCTCGCCACCAGGCCGAGATCGCTGCTAAGGTTATACGCGCGCTCCAAGACGCCTCGCTTCTCCTTGGAGCCCGTGTGGGCCTGAGACAAGGCGTCCAGTATGGTCATGTCGCCGATGCCCAGCCTGAGCTTCCCCACCACCATCCTGGCGAGGTACCGGGCGCCCAAGGGGGAAGAGTCTGCGAGGAGACTCCCCAGGTCGTCCATCTTCTGCTTGGAGCTGCCCTGCCCCTCGCGTCTAGCGATCCTGTCCAGCCCGCTGTAGATGTCTGTGACTGTGAGGTTACGCTGGAAGAAGCTGCCCTGCGTCTTGCCCTTTAGAGTCTCCTCTGCCGTCAGTCCTATGTCGCCCAGCTGGGAGACGAGCTGCTCCACCTTCGCCTTCTTGAGCCCCGTGACCTTGGTGAGGGTCTCGACGACCATCTTCTCGGCCATCCCGATCTCGGGTTCCCCCTTCCAGTCTGGGTGTATCTTCCCCTGGGTCAGGTAGACTATCTTGTCTACCTCGTCTGCCGTGGCCTCCTTGAAGAGGTCCGTGAGGATGTCCGTCATCTCCAGGCGCTTGGTCGTTGACTCCAGCCTGAGGTAGTACTTGACAAGGTTATCGTAGAGCATCTCTGAACAGATATCTTTCGGTGTACCACGTATTTATACGGTGTAGCTGCACGCGTCCTTGTCCTTTATGGCGTTGTACTCGTTCAGCGCCTCTATTAGACAGTACTCGCCCAGCTTCTCGGTGAAGAGGCCGAAAACGTACTCGGTGCCCTTGCTCAACTCGATGCAGGTGAGGAGGTTGGGCGGGAAATAGTCGTTCCTCAGCCTCGACCAGAGCCGGTCCAGCTTGGGGTACTTCATGTGCCGCATGACCACGTAGCCTCTGTAGTGGGTGACCATCTCCACGTACTGCACGGCCCAGAGGCTGGCCAAGTCGCCGTAGCCCTTGATGGCGGGCGAGCCTCCCTCCTCCATAATTATGCTCATGCTCTTCTCTAGCTTATCCTCGTGTCTGTCCAGGATGTGGTCCCGTGTGGCGACTAGCAGCTTGTTCCCGCCTAAGTGGTCGTCGGCGTGGAAAACCTCGTGGATCGCGCTGTATATGGTGAGGGTCTCGACGAAGTCCGGCATATCCATGGGGTGGTCCGATTTTGGTAGACGCTTGTCCAATATTATGGTAGCCGGAGGCAGGAACGAGCCATACTCCATGGAGTTCCTTTTGCCGCGTCTGACGTTCATGGTTAAGGCCTTGAAGGAGCCTCGGCTGAGCGTGCTCCTCGTCTTCGAGATGTTGGGAGCCACAGGAAGGTTGAGCTGACTCTGAGCTTTAGAGATCATGTCGAGTGAGTCTTGGACGATCCGGTGGACATCGCTGTCAGACAGATCTCTCCTCAGAGTCACAACATATCTGAAAGTCTTCCGTCGCCTGAAATAAAAACAACATGGTTCTACGTTCTGTAAACATTGATGAATATTCTATAGCCTAAGATCATCTCATCCAGATGCTATAAACCGCATCGTTACCTGTGTTAACCGTTAAATAGAGTGGCAGAACCCTATCTGGTGATATCCATGAAGTTTGGCGCTCAGACAGAGTACGGGAAGCTCCGTAAGGCGTTGATGCACCGCCCCGGGGAGGGCATGAGGGTGGTCACGGCCGGCAACAAGAACGACTACTTGTTCAGGGACCCGGTCTACTGGAAAGCGTTCCAGAAGGAGCACGACTCCTTCGTGGATGTCTTGAAGGCCGAGGGGGTGGAGGTGGTTCTGCTCACCGACCTCCTCGACGAGAGACACTCACGGATCGCCGACGTCCTACCGAACCTCGTCTACACCAGGGACGTGGCCGTGGTGAACAACCTAGGCGCCAACATACTCAGGATGACGTACCCTGCGCGTTTCGTGGAGCCCACACTGATGGAGAAGGCGTTCAACGAGCTGGGCATACCCATCGCCCACCGGGTGACGCCCCCGGGGATGGTGGAGGGAGGCGACTTCGTATGGTTCGACGAGAAGACCCCGATGATGGGCTTCGGCACCAGAAGCAACGAGCACGGCGTACATCAGATGAGGGACAGCATGCTCGGGAGATGCGTGGAGGAGTTCGTGGCGCAGCCGCTCCCCAGCTGGAGGGTGCACCTCGACGGCGCCCTCATGATGATGGCCCCCGACCTGGCCCTGTTCCACCCGGGCAGCCTGAAGCTGTTCCCCGCGTACGTGTACGACGAGGACGGCGTCGAGCTCATGTGGCTGGAGGACTACCTGAAGGAGAGGGGCGTCGAGCTCATCTACTGCAACGACACGGAGATCAGGGTCTTCGGCAGCAACATCATCGGCCTCGGCGACGGGAAATGCGTCAGCTACGAGTGGAACGAGCGGATCATTCCGCTGCTGGAGGACCATGGCTTCGACGTCATAAAGACACCGGGCAGCCAGCTCAGCATAGGCGGCGGCGGGCCCCACTGCATGACGTGCCCCCTCCTAAGAACATAATTATAAGTGTTACTTCCCCTAGGCTTTTTCGTCCAGTTTAAGGTCTTTCCCCCTATAGAGGACTACGGCAGATAGCCGGATGGATG
>JAEHCT010000164.1 GCA_020697635.1 Candidatus Bathyarchaeota archaeon | reverse complement strand
GCGGGCTTCTCGTCTCCCGCCCACCAGAAGCTCGTGTACTTGAGGGCGTCGTCCAGCTCCCCCTCCGGGAGGTCGGGCTCCCTGACCCAGGTACCGTAGTAGATGATGCCCAACGCGCCGCGCTCCTCCACGGCTAGCTGGTGGACCCTGGCGACGTCTCCGTCTGTGAGCACCATCTTGCCCGCGACGCCCAGCCTCTTGTAGTCCTTACGCTCCTCCCCATTGCCTACATACACGACCTCTGTCTCCACCCCCGCTGGGGGCGTGGGGTGGCTGCGCTGTATGAGGCTGAGCTTAGCCTCGCTCCACCGGGCGAGGAACATCGCCTTGTCCGCGGGCTCGACGAGCTTCAGCTCCGCGTCGAAGCAGTCCCACTCCTTGAACATGAGGCTGCTCCACGCGAAACCCTTGCCGTCGGCGGGGTAGCTCTGGATGCCTGCGTCGACGCCGGCTGCCTTCCACGTCCCCACGGCATACCTCGCGGCGTCCCTGAGCCCGGGGCTCGCCTGTATCCTGTGGTGGCGGCTTATCTCGGCGACGTAGTTGTACGCTATCTCGCCAGAGACCTCGGCCTTGAGACTCTCGAAAACCTGTCTAAACATGTTTATTTCTCGGCTTCCACCGATATAGGGTTTTCATGTCTGACCGTAACCGTGATAAAACCCTGCAGCCAAGTTTATGTATTCAGCGTGGTCGGTTTGCCGAGGATACACTACCACCCCTGCCCCAAGACGCTGGGCGAGTACGACCGCCAAACCAACACCATCATACTCCACGAGGGCCTCAAACGTCACCGGGAGATCCACGACGCCATCCTAAGCCACGAGCGGGAGCACGCCCGCATATTCAGGGAGAATAGCAGTATGCTCAGGCGGCTCTTGCTGAACGTGAGGCTTGACTACGCGGCGCGGCTCACGGGAGCCACTTGTGTGCCCCATGGAATCCTCCGGGAGCTGCAGCCGTCCTCACTGCGGGACGACGTGTACACCGTGCTATACCTCCTTGCGTACATACCCATATTGGTGGTGGAGGGCGTCTACTATTCGGTAAAGGCCCTACTGGACCCCGAGTAGACCACGTAAAGAGCTTAACCGACGAAAAATACGCTCATTTAGTTATATTTAAGAAAAAAATTATTAATCGAATCGTTAATATTGTATGATGTTTCCGGTTTTCAAGGGTTCTCCGTATGAGATCGGGCTCCAGCAAGGCGAGTACTACAGGGACCTGATTAATGAAGCTAAAGTACGCATAACCAGGGCAGCGACATTCAGATCCGCCAAGCCGTGGTACCTCCCCATGCCATTGTTCTACTCCATGGCAAAGAGACGCTCGTCGAAGCTCCTCAGGGACGATGTCTATGCACACTACCCCGAGAGGGCCGAGCAGCTTGAGGGGGTGGCGAAAGGGGCCGGCGTCGACCTACCGACGGTTCTCTTCTTCATGTACCTAGAGCTCGCAGGGGTCGGCCAGACACGCTATAACGTTGACGCATGCACCGCCATGGGGTTCCAGAGAGAAGCCACCGAGTGCGGCGAGGCGATCCTCGTGAAGAACATGGACTTCTACAACGACTACGCCTTCATGCTCACCGCCAGGAAGACGGTACCGGAAAACGGGTACAGCGTCTTCGGGAACACAGCCGCGTCCTATCCGGGAATGGTCGACGGCATGAACGAGCACGGACTCTCCGTCATCTACAACTTTGCTTCTACCACGGAGAAGCCCACATGCTACACGCCCCTCAGCCTAGCCATCCAGGAGACGCTGCAGAGCTGTGAGACGACGGAAGAGGCGGTAAGGCACATTACCCAGGCGAAGCGTGGAGCAGACGCCATACTCATGATCGGGGACGCCGAGGGCACCCTCAGGACGGTGGAACTGTCGTCCACCGAGTCAGCCGTGAGGGAGCCGCAGGGGCCGATGCTTGTGAACACTAACCACTACCACACCGAGGAGATGAAGAGGATCGAGATACCCCGTGACGCCGTCTACCCCGAGGACGCCGCCCCTGATCTGAGAGGCACGCCGGTTTTGCTGTCCTCAACGACCCGGTGGGACAGAGTAAACGAGCTTCTGGCCGAGGGCGGCAGGTTCTCCGAGGAACGCATATACGGCATCATGAGCGACCACGGCGCAGACGCGGAGCCCTCGGGGCTGACCATCTGCAGGCACCACGATCTCGCGAGCACGCTGTACACGATGGTCTACTACCCTGAGAGGAGAGCCATCAAGGTGCAGTACGGGAACCCCTGCGTGAACGAGCTATCCGAGATGGTATTCACAGAAATGGGGTAACTCTTCCTCTCTCTGAGTAAGGCTTTTATTTTCTCCGCTTGGTGTTATTGTGCGTGCCGCCGTAGCTCAGCCTGGGAGAGCGCCCGGCTGAAGACCGGGGTGCCGAGTGTTCAAATCACTCCGGCGGCACCATTCTATATCCCTGTTCTGGGGCTTTTTTTGGGGAAATGACGTGTATAATCTTTCCCTTGTTTTTCCGCGTGTCTCAGGTTTCTCAGATTCGTTTAAATTATTCGTTAGACTTTTCTGAAACTATGAGGGGTGGCTCCCGCGGTAGGGTGTTGGCGGCTTTGTTTGAACGCTCGCCTCTCAGCAGCAGGGAGATCATGGACGCGACGGGGCTGTCCAGGAGCCAGACGTACGGTTGCCTCTACCGTGCCTGGCGGTCTGGCCACGTCCTCCGCACGGCGGAGGCCATCAAGCGCGGCGAGAAGGTGTTCAAGGGGAGGCGGGGCACCGCCCACCACCTCCTGCCCTACCACATGTACATGCCGCGGCCTCCGGGTCTGGATCACATGGTGGTCGATGGTCTCCGCTATGTCGGCTTCAGCGAGGAGTATCTCGATCCTCGTGGCGGCGGCGGCGTGAGCAAGGCCAGGCGGATCCTCGAGTACCTGGAGGAGAACAGCGGCGAGGCGTTCTTCAGCGTGGAGGTCGTGGAGGCCCTCGCCGAGCACGGTGTAAAGCCCGGCGACATTATGAGTAACTTGCGGCGGTACGAGCGCCGGGGCTTGGTCTACGTCCGCGGCTACAAGGGCGAGGAGCGGGAGACCCTGTTCAGGGAGGGTTTCTTGCTGACATGGCTGGACCCGGATGTGCCCAGGGAGGAGGCGATTATGGACGCGGTGGTCCGGACGGATGCGGCGCTGGCCGGGCGTGCCTCGAGCAGCCCCACCATGGAGAGGATGCACAGGTTCCGGGATATAGTGCTGGAGCACAGTGCTCTGCGTAAGCTGGTGGGCGCCAAGTTTGTCGAGAACAGGCTGGGGTGCACCCGCCACGAGCTGGACACGGCGGTGGAGCGGGCGATGCAGCTGTACCCTGACATGGAGACGGTGAGGCTCTTCGACGCATTCCGTTACTATTATCATGACAGCCTGTCTGAGGAGGACCTGGCCGCCTCTGTCGAGATGAAGAAGAACTACATCAGGAAGGTCAAGGGCGCGGCCAACAGGATAGGGCATAACTGGGAGGCGGTGGCGGAGTGGTTCATCGACCGCACCACCACTGGCGCCCGTTTCTGGTCCCAGAACCACAGGGAGGGAGGCATGGACCCCCTCCGCATCACTCTGTACCTCATCAAGGGGGTGGGAGGTCGTCGACGAGCCGCTGAGGTGGACAGGGTCTGGGAGGTGACGCCGGGGGTCTTCGCGCCGCCGGTGACCTATGTCTTGAGCTGCAAGTGGGGCTTGGTTACTAAGAGGCATGTGGATGACTTCCTCGAGGTTCTGAGGTGGAGCAAGGAGTTCGGCGTCGACACTCCAGATGGTCGTGAGGCTAAGAACGGGGTTGTCGGGGTGTTCGCGGCCAGCGCCTTCAACCCCCGCGAATACGTTCAGCTCAAGGACGGCGAAAAGATATCCCTCGCACAGTACGCTGCCCGCCGCAACCTCCAGCTGGTCACGGCCGCCGACCTGAACAGGATGCTACGGGAGAAGGGCTGCCCCAAGGAGGCCACCGTACAGAAGATATGCCGCGCAGCCCGAGACGAGGCCCAGGTCAGAGAAATCCTGGACGTCTTCTGGGAGAAGCCTAGTGAGGCCACCGAGACCCTTGGGAGACTCAGGCGGGACAACCAGGATCTCTACAGATTCGAGGAGAAGCTGGAAACCCGTTAGCGGGTCGTCTTCCCCGGGTATAGATCCGTGGCGGGTTATCTTTCTTTGCAGGTAATGTTTCAGGTGTGGTGGATATGCTGCT
>JAEHCT010000163.1 GCA_020697635.1 Candidatus Bathyarchaeota archaeon | reverse complement strand
CTGTGACGGCCTTCAGGCCCTCCTCGATGTTAGGTTTGATAACCCTGGTGACGTAATCTTCTCTGAGGTCCTTGTAGATCTCGTTGACTTTGCCTGGGTTCAGCCTGTAGTTGACGGCAACCGTCGTAGAGACCTCCTGGAGGTCCTTCGTAGCGGTTGACTCAGTGGACTCTGCCTTCTGTATCTGGACGTTCATCAAAACCACTGTCTGGCTGAACGGCACCTTGTAGTTCAAGCCCTCCTGGAACACCGTGTCCTCTACCTTACCGAAGGTCATCAGGACACCTCTATACCCTGACGGGACTCGTACAAACACGGACGTCGCTACAACAAGCCCGATGAGGGCGACCACCGCAAGAACGGTTATCACACCTGTGAACCGTCTCACGGTGTTCCCGACTGGAGGGATATTGTATCTTCTTCCCCCGGATTCGTAGTTAAAATTACTCATTTCTTCATTTCTCCATTATGTTTGTTCAGTTGAGTGTGACGAGCTTATTTATAGTTACTTCAGAATCACTTCAGAATTGCATTACTATGTGTAACAATGAAATTCATGGAGGGGAGTCCTCCCCTGTTTTTAATGTCGGGGCGCAACTGATACGTGGTGTATTGATTGGAAGCAGATCTGGTTGTCAGGAACTCTAGACTCGTCAGCCCCAGCGGAATACTAGACGCCGGGGTGGCGGTCAAGGACGGAGTCGTCGTGGCTGTCGCCCGAGACTCGCACCTGCCCAAAGCGGACAAGGTGATCGACGCGAAGGGCAACTACGTCCTACCGGGGCTGCTGGACGGGCACGCCCACACGTTCCTCCCGCCCGAGACCGCCGAGACGGGAACGAAGGCGGCCGCCAAAGGCGGAGTCACCACCATGCTGGAGATGCCCGGCACCCAGATGGGCTGCTTCGACATCGAACAGTACAGGGAAAAGAAGGCGATCATGGAGAAAGCCGCCTACGTGGACTTCTGCATACACGCGGGCTGCGCCGCCGGCTACCCCGACGGCAACCTCACCGAGATGTGGGAGGCAGGGGCCACCGGCGCCAAGTTCTTCATAAGCAGCGCCGGCCCAGGGTGGCCTCAGACCTTCGACGGATACGTCATCGATCGATTCAAGGAGCTCGCCGCGTGCGGCGGAATGGCCCTCATCCACGCCGAGAACGACAGCATCCTCAAGGACAACCTGAAGAAGCTCAGGGAGGGAGGCCGCAGTGATTACGCCGCCCACGTGGAGTGCAGGCCCAGGGTCGCAGAGGTGGAAGCCGGTAGAAGGATGATCGACTACCTGAAGATGACAGGCTGCCGCGGCTTGATAGTCCACACCTCGACTCCCGAGACGGCTTGGTACAGCGCCGAGGCCCGGATGGAGGGCGCCGAGACCTACGTCGAGACCTGCCCCCAGTACCTGTACCTCACCGAGGACGACGTCAAGGAGAGGGGCCCATGGCTGAAGTTCGCGCCGCCGCCCCGCACAAAGGCGGACAAAGCCGAGCTCAGAAGACTCCTGCAGACGGGGCGGATAGACACCGTGGCGACGGACCACGCCCCCTACAGCAAGGATAGTAAGGAGGCTGGGCTCGACGACATCTTCGAGGCCCCCAACGGCATTCCGGGGCTGGAGACCTACCTGCCTCTCCTACTCAACGGCGTAAACGAGGGCTGGCTCAGCCTCGAAAGGCTCACCGCGGTGTCATCGGAGAAACCCGCAATGGTGTACGGTATCTATCCGCGTAAGGGTGCGTTGAAGGTAGGCTGCGACGCCGACATGGTCATCGTCGACATGAAGCGCAGAGTCAAGCTCAGCGACGACACCCAGATCACGGCCTGCGGCTGGACACCCTACGACGGCATGACCGTCCAGGGCTGGCCCACCACCTCGATACTCCGCGGCAACGTCGTCATGGAGGACGACCAGGCGCTGTCGAAGAAAGGATCGGGCAGGTTCATACCCCGACTCGACGCGTGACGCCTCTTTTCCTGCTCGGCCTCCTCTTGAGCCCAGTGCCGCATATCGGGCAGACATCATCGGGCTGAGGCTCGGCGAACTCTCGTCGGCAGCCCGGACAGTACAGAGTCCATGTGAACCGTCTCTTGATGCCCGGGGTCGCCAGACCCTTGTACCCAAGCCCGAGGGCGTCCGCCATGTTCTGCACAGAGTAGTCGTCGGACACTATGATCGGCTCCAACGCGTTGTCCCTTAGCTGTAACCCGAGGGCCAGAACCTGTTTATCTGTCGCCGATAGGGCTTGGGACTCCCCCATCCTCAGCGACTCGTCCTCCACAATGCCCAGATAGCTCTCCTCGGGCTCCACGACCTTGAGCCTTCCCGTGGACTCCATGCTCCTCAGCCGAGCCACGATGAACCCGTCTCTCAGCTCCTCGACGACGAGTGGCACCGTGTACGCGGCTTCGTTCTGCGGGTCGAGCCCCTGGATGAAGGCCGAGGAATCCAGTATGAGCGCGTACAACCTGTGCTCACTTGGACTGGATGGTTAATATCCGTTTCTGGATGCGGCTGTAGAACGACCTGAATCGTATGAAGCTGGTCATATGTTCGCTCGCGTAGCATTCTATAGTGTTGAATGGCTTCAGCGGGTGGAGAGACCGCCCATCGATGATGGCGACGGCCTCCGCCCTGGGCTTGAGGAGCTCAAGAGTTATTATGGAGTCGTGCGGCACCACGATGCTCCTGAAGTAGCTGTAAGGGCAGATCGCAGTGATGGAGAAGCCGTCGATGCCCGGCGCCAGCACGGCGCCTCCAGCCGACATGTTGTATGCGGTGGAGCCGGCGGGTGTGGACACTAGGATCCCGTCGGCCTGCACGTCTATTATGTGCTCCCCGTCGACCCTCAGCCCAAGCAGAACCATCTTGGAGGGTAGAGGCGAAGCAATCAACACCTCGTTCAAGGCGTCCGGGAAGCTCCCCTCGAGCTGGAGGCACCTGCTGCTCACCTTCATGCTCTCCTCTAAAAAGTAGTCGCCTTCCAAGACCTTGTCGAGCGCCCACTCGGCCTCGGGGACCGTGACTTCGCTGAGGAAGCCCCTGCGGCCCATGTTCACTCCTAGGATGGGGGTCTCGGAGACTTTCATTTCCATCGCGGCCCTGAGTATGGTGCCGTCGCCGCCCACCGTGACCATAAAGTCGCCTCCCAAATCGGAGAGATTCGTGTTATTATCTTCCAGCTCAAGGGCTAACGCCGTATCGGTCTCGACGCTGACATCCACACCGCGCTCGCCAAGATAGTCTATGATGCGCCTCGTGAGCGACAGGGCGTTGGGGATGTCGACGCGTGAGACGATGCCCGCCTTCATGCCAGTCCCTCTTGGATTAGACACAGCGCTTTTAAACCCTGCACCTTTCACCTCACCCTCCACCCGTACTCCCCGAGGAGAGGCACGTACACCACCTTCATGAGGCTGCGCTCAGAGACGCGTCCCGACTCGTCCTTCTCCAGAAGAAGCATGTCCTGGCCAGTATACCTGTCTCCTCCCACAGGGCCCACGAGCTTACCCGGGGCTCTCAGCTGCTCGACAAGCGGCGGCGGGACCTTGGGGCTCGCCGCGGTGATGCTTATCGCGTCGTAGGGGGCATCCTCGGTGTATCCCAGGGATCCGTCGCCTAGAACCAGCTTCACGCCCCCGTAACCAGCCCGCTCAAGGTTCTCGCGGGCGAACTCGCAGGTGACGGCGTTTATCTCTATCGCTACGACGAGACCCGTCTCCCCCAAAATTTCCCTGGCCAGGGCTGCGCCGTACCCCGAGCCCGCCCCTACCTCGAGTAGCCTCATCCCCTCCCTGAGCCCTAGGGGCTCGTAGCTCACGGGGTACATGTAGGGAGCGCTGATGGTCTGCCTGCCGTCCCCCGGGATTGGGAAAGGCTGGTCGTGGTAGCTGTACTGCCTGTACAGTGGGTCCATGAACTCCTCCCGGGGCACCCGAAGCATGGCCTCGGCCAAGGCTTGAGACCTGACATACCCTGCCCGGGTGTACCGCTTCACCATCTCTTTACGCTGTTCAGAGAAACCCGGCATACGACTTCACCTCTGAAAAACGTCTCGCCGTATAAAAGAATGGCATAAAAATGGTTAAGGAGTGACTACTACGCCGGCCTTACGGAGCTCCTGGATCTGCTCGTCGGTGTAGCCCAGCATCTCCTTGAGGACCTCGGCGGTGTGTTCGCCCAGCAGGGGCGCCGCCAGCCTTATCTCGCCGGGGGTCGCGCTCATCTTGAGGGGGAACCT
>JAEHCT010000162.1 GCA_020697635.1 Candidatus Bathyarchaeota archaeon | reverse complement strand
CCTCCCCTGACGGTCTCTATCATGCACCTGGCGGCGGTGTAGCCTATCTCCTCAGAGTCCACGTGGGGGTAGGTCTTGAGGATGAACACGGAGTCGGCGGCGTCGGTCAGCTCGCTGTCCTCGTTCGCGTGGAGGTCTAGCGTCACCATGATGGGTGCGTCTCCGACGGCAGCCCTGGCCCTGCGCACTATCTCTGCCTCCGGTCTGGGGTGCCCGGTGGCGGCCATGGCTCCGTGTAGAGCAAGAAGCACGCCGTCCAGTTTCCCCGCCTTCTTGAGGCCGTCGGCTATACCGAGGCTGTACTTGTCGAAGCACTCCTCTGTGAGCCAGCTTCCGCTGGAGCCGCCGCGGCTACTGGAGGCGGAGAGTATGCCTACAAGCTCCACGTCTTCCTCCTCTTCGGCGGCCTTGATGAAGCCGTTGATGTAGCTGGGTATGCCCCTCTTGGACTCCATGACGTCTTCTCCGTGATGCACCTTACCGGCCTCGAAGTCGTCCACCGTGGTTGGCTTCGGGCAGAAGGTGCAGGTCTCGTGGCTGAAAGACGCTACAGCTATCCTCATATTGTTCACGGGTGATCATCGACCCGCTGGGGCAATAAATCATGCGATCTCTGCTTCGAGGAACCCCACGCCTGCTCCCGTCACCCTGACCTGGATAAACTCCCCGAGCCTTGCGTCGGTGTCCACGGCCACCGCCTTGTAGACGTAGTTTCGGCCCACCTTGGATCCATCTCTCCCGTTCTCGTCGAGCAGGATCTCACCCTCCCAGCCGAGCCAACGCATACCCGTCTCCACTGAAAGCTCCTTCCACATCTTGGTGAGCCTCCTCGAACGAGCCTTGGTATCTCTGCCGTGGAGCCTTCCCGACATAGCCGCGGCCTCCGTCCCGGGGCGCTCCCAGTAGCGTGAGATGTTGAGGACGTCTGGGCGAAGCCATCGGATCAGATCGAGCGAGTCCTGGAACTGTTCCTCGGTCTCTCCTGGGAACCCGCAGATTATGTCTGTCGACACACCGAGACGCTCGTGGGCATCCCTGAACCTCGTGACGAGCTCTCTGAACTCCTCAACTGTGTATCTTCTACGCATGTTCCCGAGAACCTGGTCGTTGCCGGATTGGACCGGGACGTGCAGGAACTTGTACACCTTCTCGTTTCTATAAGACTCGATCAGATCGTCGAGGACAGGCAACACGCTGTTGGGGGTCATCATGCCGACCCTCACACGGAACTCGCCTTCGACGCCCGTGATCTCGTCGAGGAGCATGGGCAGGGTGGTTCCTTCGTGGTCATACGCGGCGGCGTCCTCCGCCGTCACCCACACCTCCCTGCAGCCGTCGGTGACGGCTATCCTCAAATCTTCGACGATCTTCTCGGCTGGGAAGGAGCAGAGTCTGCCCCGGGCGTGCTTGACGATACAGTAGCTGCAGTTTCCCAGGCATCCGCTGCAGATCGGGGCTATGTGGACGAGCTTGTTAGCCCGAACCCTGGGGAGGCAAGTCCTCTCAGTTGGCTCCCCTTCGACGTAGACCACCTTTTCTCCACGGAGTGTCCTCTCCACCGCCTCGACTATGTGCTCTATGTCGTCAGGCCCAACCATTGATGCCTTTGGCGCAATCTCCTCTATGTGACTCTGCATGGCCTTCGGCATACAGCCAGCCACGATAAGCGGTTTCCCGGACTCGTACAGCCGCTTGATGCGTTTGGTGATCTTAGTCTCCGTGGGCGTCTTCACTATGCATGTGAGTAGTATGTTCAGGTCCGAATTCACCGGTGTCTGGGCTAGTCTGTAACCCTTGCTCTGCAGCAGTCCTCTCGTTATCTCTGCGTCGGCGGTGTTGGCGCTGCACCCGTAGGATCGCACGTAGATTTGGGGCATCTGTTTGTTCCTGATTTGTAGAGCTTGGTGTGTTTTAAACGGTGCGGACGCGTCGGTTTTTAAATGGATTGGTGTTGTTGATCCTTTCTTGATCGGCTCGTATCGATTTTTTTATAAATTATTTAATCGAGTTTGAATGGGGCTGATTTTAATAATTCAGTTAAAACATGATATAATATTGTAGATGTTTTAATTTTTTTATGTTTTGTATATGGGCATTATTTTGTTGTCGGAGAAAGTGGTTATTCTCATAAGTTGAGAGTATTTAAATTTGCTCTATAAAGCTGAGAACAACTTTACACCTTTAATTAAACAGTGAATGTCCGACCATTCCCAGATGTTATTAGAAATGTCTCATACTCCCATACCATCGCCGATGCACACGCCTAGCTGAGACAAAGTAAGGCTGTGTATGATAATACCGATTGGCGTGATAATGGGGGAGTAAAAAGAGACATGGTTTTAATTGAAAAGGCGCTTAGCCTGCAGCGCCAAAGCGTCGACCTGGATGCGTACACGGAGGTCGACGCAGCCGAGGACACGTGGGTGACCAATACTTTCGACGCCGAGATAAAGCAAGCCATGGTCAGGGTCACAGGCTTCGTGGACAGATTGGCCACAAACTTCTGGGGGTTCATGGGAAACGTGAACTCAGCCGTGATAACAACTCTGGGCGAGGGCATCAAGCCGAGGCTCAGCTACCAGGTCGCCGTCACACTAGACAGAGACAGAGTGAAGGAGCAAAAGCACGGAGGATTTGTGTTGGAGAACACCAAGCTATACAACATGGAGCCTTTCACTGGACCCGAGAAGCACATCGACCTGGGCATCGAGCTCTACGACATCGAGTCAAGCTGGAAGTAGCGGTCCCCTAACCTATTTTTAAAAGCTTCTTGTATCGCTCATAGAGGCTAATGCCTGAGCCGCCTGCCTCAGTCATACCTTTCCTTATGGAGTCGATGACGTCGCATAGCTCGGTCGACGGCGTGTCGACGATCGTGTAGGCCCTCCCTATGGTGTCGGGTATGTGGGAGTCGCTTCCCCCCGTAGCCGGTAGGTCGAGCTCCTCGGCCAGCCTCCTGTTGAGGCTGCATATGTAGCCGTATGGGATCTGGGCGCTGTTGGCCACCTCCACGGCGTCGATGTCGGCGTTCCTCGTGTCGTTGATTGAGACCCAGCTCCGCGGGATGCCGTAGGGGTGGGCCAGGACCGCCGTCGCCCCCTGCTCATGGATCTTTTCGACGGTCTCGGCTACGCCGAGGCCTATGGGGATGGTTTCGTTGGGGTCCAGCGCGAGGACGTGGGCGCCGCGCGCCGTCACCTCGAGAGCCGGAACCACCACCAGGTCGCCCTTCTTCTCGAGCGCCTCGGGTAGCCCTCCTATGGTGTCGTGGTCGGCCAGCGCGTAGCCGTGGAACCCGGCCTCCTTGATGCGTCGCGTTATGGTGTCTATGGTGTTTATGCTGTCCCTGGAGTAGACTGAGTGGACGTGGAGGTCGAGCGTGATCTTCAAGGGGTTCCCGTATCCTATCCCTTCGCCCGCGTTATACGTATTATCATGGCTTCCTTGAGGGCCTCGATCTCGTCGCTGGGTATCTGCTGGAAGAGTGGCTCAGGTTTGGCTAGCTCTGCACCTGATTCCAAGGGTGTCAAAGCCTGCTCCAGGGGCTGATTCCGGGTCAAGTCGAGGAGCTCGTACACTTCCTCGGCCTTGAAGGGCAGGACGGGCTCCATGAGGACCGCTATGGCTTTAGTCAGCCAGACGCAGTTGTGGATCACTTTGGCTGCTTCCTCGGGGCTCTCCTTGACTAGCTTCCACGGCTCGTTTGCCTGGATGTACCTGTTCCCGTAGTCCGCTAGGCTGAGGACGGCGTCGCATATCTTCTTGAACTCGTACTCGTCGATGCCGTTCCTGATGGCCTCGATGGTTTCCTCGACCTTCCGTCTAGCCTCTGCGTCCACGGTTCCTTCGGGGACGGAACCGTAGTTGCGGTGGGCGAAGAGCAGGCTGCGGTAGATGAAGTTGCCGAGGCTTCCCACGAGCTCCTTGTTCACCTTGTCGCCGTATGTCCTCCAGTTGAAGTCAAGGTCCCTTGTGTGCCCCGTGTAGCTGACTATGTAGTACCTGAGCGCGTCAGCGTCCAGACCGTTGGCGAGGCAGTCCTCCTCGACCCAGACCACGTAGCCGCGGCTCTTGCTGAACACGTGCCCCTCCACCTTCATGGTGCCAGAGGCGACTATGGCGTCGGGGACGCTGTAGCCTGAGCCCTTGAGCATCGCGGGCCAGAAGAGGCAGTGGTGGTAGACTATGCCGGGGCCTATGAAGTGGATCAGCTTCCCGGGCCCCTTCCAGTAGTGCTTCCAGTCGCCGCCTGTGCGCATCGCCCACTCC
>JAEHCT010000161.1 GCA_020697635.1 Candidatus Bathyarchaeota archaeon | reverse complement strand
AAAGTCCTGATTAAAACCCACTTTTTTTATTATGTTTCCTTCTTCCTTGGCGGCTCCACGTGTATCGTGAGGTCGACGCCCGGGATCTCGTTCTCCACGTCCCACTCCAGGTGGTCCGTGAAGTCGTGGGCCTCCTGAACAGACAGGCTGCCGTCGAGGGAGAGGTGAAGCTCGGCGAACACCCTGTCCCCGCTCCTCCGGGTCTTGAGGTTGTGGTAGTCCACGAACTGGTTCTTATGCCTGTCCATCAGCTTCCTGATCTTCTCCTCGGTCTCTGGGCACGACTCGTCCATGAGCCCGCAGCCCGACTTGTAGACGAGGCCGATACCCAACCGGAGGACCATGAACGCGACTATCATCGCCATAAGCGGGTCGAGCACAAGGATACCGAGGAACCGCCCTATGAACAGCCCGAAGGCCACACCTATCGACGAGACCACGTCCGAGAACAGGTGCTTGGCGTCCCCCTCCAGGGCCATGCTTCTGGTCTCCTCGGCCTTGTTCATCAACAGCCACGAGAGCAACCCGTTAAGCGCAGTTGCGAAGAGGGATATCCCTATCGCGAGGTCCAGACTCACCAAGGTAACCGGCTCGAATAGGCGGTTAACCGCTGCTCTGCCGATGAGAGCCCCAGCAACAAGTATAAGGGCTCCCTCGATGAAGCTCGATATGTTCTCTATCTTCTGGTGGCCGTAACGGTGGTTGTCGTCGGGGGGCTGCTCGCTTATCCTGATGCTTATGTACATCATGATGGAGGCCACGATGTTCACTATGGACTCGAGGGCGTCGGACAGCAATGCGACGGAGCCAGATATATAGTAAGAGTAAAGCTTGATGCAGAATATGGCCACGCCGCCCACGATGGCCGTGACGGCTATCCCCCGTTTGTCCATCCTCCACCCATGCACTGAACTCGCTTTTAGGCGTTACCTTTAGCTAGACTAAAAAAATCGTTTATCAGTGACTCAGCGTAGCCGTGTCTGCCTAGGCTTGGGCTTCCACTCGGGCAGCTCCACCTTGAAGTGGGCCATCCGCTCCAGGTACCCCTCGAAGGAGGCTAGGAAGCTTGTGAGGGCCAGCACAGAAACACTGGGCATCCTCCTGTATATCCTCATCTTGGTGGGGCTCAGGGTAAACGTGATGGGGATCACAACCGCGTCCCTCCACCTGTGGACACCAATCTTCTTCGCCTGCCCGGTCAGGTGCCTGCTGAAGACCGCCGTCTTCTCTAGGTGGGTCTCGACTATGTTCCTGGCGGTGCTGTTCCCCATGCCCTTGGTGTAGTGCTTGCACTCGGCGCACACTATGTACGGGTAACGGCTCGCCAGCACGTCCATCTCCCACCGCCGCCCCTCCGCCTGGAACCTGTACCGCCTCAGCACGGTGAAGCCGTTCTCCTCGAAGACGTGTGCAGCCAGCTCCTCGAACTCCAGCCACCCCAGGCTGACGCTAACCGTCTGGAAGTCTGCGCCTAGCTCGATCGCCCTCACGGCCAGCCTCACCCTCTGCTCAGTGGAGAGCTTGACGGCGTCGCCGTCGAGGGTTATGGTCCCATTCCTAGCCATGGTCTCCATTGTTTGGTCGAACGCCGCGTGTGTCACGTTCACAGACTCCCGCACCTCGTCCAGAGTGGCTTCACCTGACTGGGTCTTGACGAGGATCGCCTTGATCACCTGCTTGAGGGCGCTGGGGTTCAACTTTACCCGATATGAGGCGCGTTTCCTCTAAATCGTTTGCTCTAACAACCTTCTCCGACCCATGTGAAAGTGCTCCGGGCTACAGGAAAAAAGGGATGCACATCATCCGCCTAGGTGAGTATGTGGTTACAGATGACTTGTAGATCCGTGAAGGCCTTTCTGGTCGGTAAGGACCGGGGCAGCGGCGAACAGCGCCTCGAGGCCCTTGAGCCGGTTCCTGAGGGTGACCTCCGTCGTGCCCGCGGCCTCCGCCACGTCCCTCTGGATCCGCTTATCGTTCTTCTCGAGGCAGGCCTTGTAGAGCGAGGCGGCCGCTATGCCTCTCGGGTCCTTGCCTGAGAGCCCCTGCAGCTTCCTGGCTCTTCTAAGGATCTCGATTGCGTGGTTCTCGGTCTCCCTCCTGAGGTTTAGCTTCGACGCGATGCTGGAGACGAACTTCATCGGGTCGTCGACGGGCATCTTCAGGTTCATCTTACGCAGCATGAGCCTATAGGTTCGCGCGATCTCTGAGTGATCTCTCGTGGACGCCGCGGTTATCTCCTTGAGGGGTCTAGGCAACTGTGCGAGGCGGCAGGTGGCGTATATGCTCGCGGCCACGAAGGCGTCTATGCTGCGTCCTCTGATGAGGTTCATCCTCAGAGCCTTCCTGTATAGGAGCGCCGACCGTTCCTTGATGGAGCCGGGGATGTGAAGCAGGGCTGATAAGCGGTCCAGCTCTGCCATGGCGATGCTGAGGTTCCGCCTCCAGGTGTCATCGAACTTGCTGCGATTATCGTATCGACGGAGCCTATTCATCTGGCGCATGGTCTCGCGATTCAGGTTTTTACCGTTGGCGTCGCGGTAACCAGAGAGAACCGTGGAGAGTCCCTTGTCGTAGAGGGTGTAGGAGTAGCCTACCCCGGTGCGGCTGCGGTTGCTCCTCTCTTCGGCCGTGAAGGCCCTCCACTCCGGGCCTGTATTCAGATGCCTCTCGTTTAGCACCAGACCACAGCTGCCGCAGACTTCTTCACCCACGTCGTTGTCGATGATGATGTTGGAGCTGCCGCATTTTGTGCAGGTTTTTAGATTCTCCCCCGCCGTTGAGTTCAGTCGGATGTCATTGTACAATGGTTCGACCTCCCCCCTGGGGCTTGTTCTTGATCTTCGTTTCATTTTCGACTGGCTTTGTGGTGATGAAGACCGAGCCCCCCCTGTCGATGTGACATAATAGCTCATCGAAGTCTATGCCCCGTGTCTCAACGATGTCAGAGATCTCGTCGTCTTCGTTAATGTAGTAGACAACGATCTGGGTTCCCTGCCAGATCACTGTGGGCCAGACGCCGTCGCTTGATCTGGTGAAGTATTTTCTCATGGTTCACTGTTTAAATGTGGGTTTATCACAGTCATAACGATAAGTTTGTAACAAATGTACGTGCAGATAATATGTAACATTTGAACGTTCAATTTATAATACAGCGGCGGCTAGACACACACATGAGTCCAAACAGGCTCCATGAGAGGCTTACAGGATACGGGTTCACCGAAGAGGAAGCGGAAACATACATCTTCATTGCCTCCATGGGGCCAACCTCCTCGAGCACAGTCGCTAGGCGGTTCAACTACAACAGAATGAAAGCCTACCGCATCTTGAAAAACCTAGAGGAAAACGGCTTCATTCACAGCATCGTAGGGAGGCCTGTCCGATACGTAGTGGCCCCCATAGAGGATATCATCGGCAATCGTATCGAGGAAGCCTCGAAAAGACTCAATGAACTAAAGAAAAGCCAGTCAACGGTAATCGAAGAGATCAGGAGACTGGAAAGAACGGATCGGCATGAGATAGAGGAGCCTCGTTTCAGGATGTACCAAGGCAGGCAGCGGGTCTACGAGCTGCTAGCCTCCATGTGTGAGAGGGCAGAGAGGGAGGTGAGCCTTATAACGACGCCCCTGGATCTTTTAAGGCTCTCTCTCTGGGGCTTCGACGAGAGACTCTCAGATCTAACGGGCTCCGGCAGGAGTGTCCGGATTTTAACAAGCGTGGATGAGGACCACCTAAGTGAGATCTGGGAGTTTTCCAAGAAGATTGATGTACGCCACATGGTCATCCAGACGCCTATACGTTTCGCGTTGATCGATAACGACGAGACCCTGTCGTCCGTCGCCATGGACGACTCGATGAGTATGACCACCCAGAACGACACGGGGCTGTGGACCAACTCTCAAAGCTTCGTGTCAACCATGAAGACGTTCTACGACGCCCTGTGGAGCATGGCTCCTCAGGCGACGACGGTCATCAAGACCATACTCACCGGGGAAAAGCCATACGAGTTCAGGACCATCAGAAGCTTGGAGGAGTATTGTGAAACATTCAGGGATATGCTTGAGAAAAGCACGCAGAGCGTTGACATCATAGTAAAGAGCATCCAAGATCTTCCCTGTCCAGTTCCGAGTAATGAGTCAGGAAAGAGAATGCGGATCTTGACGGGGATCGCGGAAAGTGACAGCGCCAAGCTTTCATATGTCATGAAATACAGCGAAGTCAAGGACCCTGAAGCAACGACGGATCTTTCCATGCTGATCGTTGATGGGGATGA
>JAEHCT010000160.1 GCA_020697635.1 Candidatus Bathyarchaeota archaeon | reverse complement strand
ATCACCCTAATCAGAGAAGTCGACGCGGACGTCTACCACAGCCAGGCTGTGAGCCTGAACACCTACATCGCCCAGAGGGCGGCCCCTGACAAGCTTCACCTGATCACCTTCCAGGACCCTTACGATGAACGCGAGTGGATGAGAATAGCGGAAGTAGAGCCCAGATACAGGGGCCTCAGACATGGAGCGAGGGTCAAGCTTGAGAAGCATGTGCTCTCATCCGCCTGCAGACACGCCGACGCGCTGTACACGCAGGCACGGTTCCTAGCCGAAAAAGCTCGAAGATACTTCGGCTTCGAGGAGCTCCCCGGCTTACTGCCTAACCCGGTGCCCATACCCGAGACGCCTCGAGGGAAGAGCCCGCGACCCACGGCCTGCTTCCTCGCCCGCTGGGACCCCCAGAAGAGAGTGGAGCTGTTCTTCAGGCTGGCCCAGGGGCACCCGGAAGTCCATTTCATAGCCATGGGGCGAAGCCACGACGAGGCGAAGGACAGGGAGCTACGGGAAAGGTACGGCGGAGTACCCAACCTCCAGCTGACCGGCTTCGTCTCTGAGGAGGAGAAGTCCAGGATACTGGGGATGAGCTGGGGGCTTGTCAACACCAGCGTCCGCGAGGCCCTCCCCGTGAGCTTCCTCGAGGCATTTGCCCACGGGACTCCCGTCATCAGCGGGGAGGATCCAGACGGCCTGACGGAGGACTACGGATACGTCGTCGAGGACGGCGACTACTCCGCTGCGGTGAAGCGGCTTCTCACGGACGACGAGAGGAGGGAGAAGGGGCACAGGGGTAGACGCCACGTCGAGGAGGTCCACGAAGCCGGGAAGGTCGTGGACCGCCACGTGAAGATATACGAGTCTCTAGGGGTCTAGGCTTGCGACTGGTGGTGTTCGGCGGCTGGTTCGGCTCGAGGAACCTGGGGGACGACGCCATACTCATAGGCCTGCGTAACGTCCTCGGCAGGGCGGTGCCAGGCGTCGAGCTGGTCGCCCTATCCACCGACCCCGGGTATACGGAGAGGGCGTGCGGCGTCGAGGCTGTCAAGCTTCGGAGCCCCCGGAACCTCGTCAGGAACAGGGAGGAGTACCTCAACGTGTTCGAGGAGGCAGACGGCTGCATAGTCTCAGGCGGCACCCCCATCTACGACTACGGCCACCTCAGCAGGGCGATACACATGGCCCTCCCCGCGATCAAGGGGAAGCCCCTCGTGTTCTTCGGCGTCGGAGCGAAGCCCCTGCCATCCTTCAAGGGCCGGGAGGTCACGAGGCTGCTTCTCAGAGGCGCCTCGCTGATATCCACGCGGGACGCCCCGTCGCGCGGCGTGTTGATGCAGCTCACCCGGACCCCGATAGTGGTCACAGGGGACAGCGCCCTGCACATGGGTGATGAGCCCCTGAAGGAGCCTCGGGAACCCGTGGCCCTGATATGCCCGAGGCGCCTGTCACTGGACTACAGGAGGAGCTACCACCAGCCTCTGACCTCGTCCGAGATCAACAAGATCAGACACATGGTCGCCAGGGCCGCGGACCACCTAGTCTCAAGGGGCTACGAGGTGCGGTTCGCGCCCTTCCACACGGTGCCCCCCGACGACGACCGGCAGGAGATCACCAGGGTGTTGAACCTGATGAAGAGCGGGGAAGCCGAGACGCTGCCCAGGCCGGCGTCGCCGGAGGCGGCGCTGAGGTTAACCGCGGAGGCCAAGCTGGTGGTTGGGCTCCGCCTCCACTCGTTGATACTGGCGGGCCTCTCCGGGACCCCCGTGGCCAGCGTCGGGTACGACATAAAGATCGACGGCTTCATGGGGCTCGCCGGGGTGAGCCGTAGCCTCTGCCACGCAGGGGTCGGCCTGGACGCCCTGATCGCCAGAGTCGACCACATAATCGAAGACCACGAAGAGGTCCAGCGTACCCTGGCGGGGAACGTCGAGATGATGAGGAGAAGGATAAGCAGCGAGTCCCTGAAGGTGGCTAGGCTGCTCTCCGGGCAGCCTCCCTGAAGAACGTCCGAGCCGATCCAGCCAGGAACACCGAGCCTATGACGAGCACCATGTCGTCGTCCTCCGCCATTTCCAGCGCCCGTTTGAACGCGGTCTCCTCGTCCATTATGATCTCGTAAGGCTTGCCGTTCCGCTCCACCTCCGCAGCGATCACGGCGGGCTCGGCGGCGCGCCCCATGACGCTGTGGGTGGTGACTATGAACTGGTCGGCTACTGCTGCCATGCTGTCGATCATTCTCGGTATCCTCTTGTCGGAGGACATGCTGACGACCGCGACAACGCGCCGGGGTTTCATGTCCCTCTCGATGCTCCTCCTCACGGCCTCCGCCGCCTCGGCGTCCTTGGCGCAGTCAAGCACCACCAGGGGCTTCTTCATCACGATCTCGAGCCTCGCGGGCCAAGAGACGTTGGCGAGGCCTAGGCGGATCGCTTCCTCGGGTACCTCGACGCCGTAGCGGCTGAGGGACTCGACGGCGGCCACGGCGGTGGCGGCGTTGAGCACCTGATGATCACCGAGCAGCGGTATGGAGAGGCCCGTGTACTCTCTGAGGCTGTGGAGGTCGAAGGTCTGGCCCGTGATACTGGAGCCGGTCCTCGTGTACGAGGTGTCGTAACCCACGTGGACCACCTCTGCGCCCAGCTCCTCAGCCTTCTCGGTGAAGACCTTGAACACCTCGCTGTCCCGGGTGGCCGTGACGAGCACCCTCCCAGGCTTGATGATGCCCGCCTTCTCGCCGGCGATCTCCACCAGTGTCTCCCCCAGGATGTTGGTGTGCTCGTAGCCTATGTTGGTTATGACAGAGACCAAGGGGTCGACGACGTTGGTGGCGTCGAGCCTGCCCCCCAGACCCACCTCCAGGACCGCGTACTCCACACCAGTCTCACGGAAGTACTGGAACGCCATGGCTGCGACTATGTCGAAGAACCTGAGAGGCATGGACTGCTCCAGCAGATCCTCGAACAGCGGCCTTATCCCGGACAGAAGCCTGGTCACGTCTTCTTTGGGTATGTACTCCCCGTTGACCTTGACGCGCTCCCTGAAGTCTTCGAGGTGGGGCGAGGTGAACAGCCCCACCCTGCCGCCGCCGGCCTCCAGGATCGAGGCGATCATGGCGGAGGTGGAGCCCTTGCCGTTGCTGCCCCCGACGTGAATGGAGTTGAAGCATCCCTGAGGGTCCCCCAGGAGCTTCAGTATGCGGTGCGTGGGGCCGAGGGTCCGTTCTGGGCCGAACCGCCTCACGTTGTAGAGCCAGTCGAGGGCCTCGTCGTAGTCCAAAAGATCACCGGCTTTGCTTCGCCCCCGAATGGGTTTCACGGCTAGATAAATAGGGTGGTCGCCTGCGCGTGGAGGGGGAAGAGGATTAGTCCTCTTCCTTGAACCTGGGCTCCAGCTTGGCGAGGACCTGGGGAAGCGTGGTGTACTCCATGGCGCCTGGCCCTAGCCGGGCTGGCTGGAACGTGCCCTGCCTCCTCAAGTGGCTGGCCAGTTGCATGGCCTCCTGCCGAGCCAGGTCGAACGATGGGTCGCTGAAGAGGTCCACCACGATAGGTTTACCATTATCATCAGACGACAGCTTGCCGTTGCATATCTGCACCCCCAGCCCCACTATCCGGGGCGGCCCGTCGAAGAGGGTGCACCTGCTGTCCTTTAGGCCGACTGGAAGGAAGGGAGCCCAGTGGCTGCCCCTCATCCAACCCGCCACCATGTATGTGTGGAGGAAGGGGCTGGTGATCTCTCCCACGCTGGGGAAGCCGCTCTGTGCCCTAAACATGCAGACGGGGTCGTCCTTCCCGACGTACTTGCCCGCAATATAGTTGATCTTGGTGGTGCTGCTGGCGGCCGCGATTTCGCCGTCGTCGTTCCGGGTGATCTTCTTGATCATGTAGCGCTCGGTTGCCCCGATGAGTGCGAGGAGGCTGTACAGCTCGTCAGGTGTGCTCAGGGTGACGCTCTTGTTGTTGAGGCCATCAAGCACATCGAAGCTGAAGCCGCAGGTGAGCCTCGGGTCTATAACCAGGCCGGCGGTGTTGCTCGGGTCTGCGTATATCTTGTAGAAGAGATAGTTAAACGCCGCAGGCTCCGTCTTGTCTGCGGCGTATAGTACGATGGGTTCGCTGCCTCTTTCCTCGAACTCCATCTCCGCGTAGCCTGGGCCCATGCCTTTTATGTTGCCGCTGAAGGCGTCTGCGAGGAGGTCCTGGCCGGCGCCGTGAAGCTTCATCTTCTTGGCCTTGTTGGCGCAGGCCATGAAGGTGTCCCATGCTAGCCTGTGGATGTCCTCGTT
>JAEHCT010000159.1 GCA_020697635.1 Candidatus Bathyarchaeota archaeon | reverse complement strand
CATGCAGAGGTACAGCGTAGACGGCAACGTGTCGCCCCGGTAAGGGCGTCATCCGATGAGTGTATGCGATTATAAATAGAATTCAAAAAAGGTAGATTTGAACTACCGACCTCGGGGTCATGAGCCCCTCAAACATCAAGACGCTGGTCCAAACCAAGAACACCTACCCAGCAACCAGTAAAATAACGAAATACGGCTTAAAACCACAGATTTTTTTCGCGTAATACCAAGTAACAGGGTACAAGGATAGCCCGAAAAAAAAATTCCCGAGATTACAACCTACTTGTAACAAAAAACAACACACTTCTCAACCCAGAAAAAAACCCAAAAACCGACGAAGATGGTAGCGGGGGGTAGATTTGAACTACCGACCTTGGGGTTATGAGCCCCACGGGCTAACCTGGCTGCCCCACCCCGCTCCGACCCAAACAAACAATCTATACGCTTATAAACCCATTGCGAAACCAGACAAACACAGAAATGAGCCGCCGCAGCCACCACAACATCGCCCAGCAACGCATACGCATACTCTACCAGCAAGCCAGACACGTCTACCCCAGAGACCCCGAGCTAAGCAGACGCTACACACGGCTCCTCAAACGCATATCCGAGAGGACACGCACCAGGCTCCCCACGGAGATAAGGCGAGGCATCTGCAGAAACTGCGACACCGTCCTCATACAGGGAGTCAACAGCCACACCCGGGTGAGGCAACGCCGCGAGCCCCACGTAGCCGTCACCTGCCACACATGCGGCCACATACACAGGATACCCATCAGGAGCAGGGAGCCGTGACCCTCACCCTCGTCAGCATAGGCCTCAACAGCCACAAGGACCTCAGCCTCAGAGCCATAGAGGCCGCGAGGCACGCCGACACAGTCTACGCCGAGACCTACACCATGAAGCTAGAGACCACGCCGCAGCAGCTAGGCGAGACCATAGGCAGACCCGTCCACCCCCTCACCCGGGGACTGATGGAGGATGAAGCGGATAAACTGCTCAGGGAGGCCGAGAATGGTGACGTGGCCATCCTGGTCGGCGGCGACGCCCTATCCGCCACCACCCACATCAGCCTCGTCATCGACGCCGTCAGGCGCGGCATACCCGTCAAGATAGTCCACGGCTGCAGCATAATCACCGCCGTAGCCGAGACGGGGCTCAGCCTCTACAAGTTCGGCCGCACGGTCACCGTCCCCCTCCCCGAGAAGGGGCCCGTGGACACGGTCATCCGCACCCTCCGAGACAACAGGGAGCAAGGCCTCCACACACTAATCCTGCTGGACCTCGACGAGCCCAGGCGGCGGTACCTCACCGTCAACAAGGCCATAGAGCGGCTGGAGGAGACAGACGAGTTCAACATGGACACGCTCCTCGTCGCCGTCGCCCGCCTAGGCTCAGAGAACCAGGTCATCAGAGCAGACACCGCCATGAACCTCAAGGCCCACGACTTCGGCGACGCGCCTCACGCCATCGTCGCCCCGGGGCGGCTCCACTTCATAGAGGAGGAGGCGTTGAAGGTGCTGGCGGGCTGCCCACCTGAGCTGCTCACCGGCAGGAAGGTCCAAGGCGATGTGGACAGGCTCATCGAGAAGTACAGCGTGGGGTGCCGAAGGGTTCTGGGGGAACTCAAACCCAACCCACTGCCGAAGACTGTAAACAAGGCCAAGGTCGATGAGATGCTCGACCACACAAACAGATACCTGAACGACGCCGAGTACTACCGGGGCGAGAACAACCCCGTCGCGCTGACCAGCGTCGCCTACGCCGAAGGCGTCCTGGACGCCCTAAAGCTTTTAGGCTTAGTCGAGTTCGAGTGGTGAAGATGACGAAAGTACTGGCCGCCGGGGTATTCGACCTGCTCCACTACGGACACATAAGGTACCTGGAGGAGGCAAAGAAGCTGGGCGGCCCAGACTCCGAGCTCATAGTCATAGTCGCGCGCGACGAGACGGTTCACCGCCTCAAGGGAAGCGACCCCGTCATCCCCGAGGACCAGCGCCGCGCCGTCATCGAAGCCCTCAAGGTCGTGGACGAGGCCCTCCTCGGGTTCGAGGACCTGGACCTCGACAGGGTCATACAGCAGGTGAAGCCCGACATCGTCGCGGTGGGCCACGACCAGGACGCCATCAGGCGCCAGGTCGAGAAGATAAAGAAGGCCCGCGAACTCAGCATAGAGATACTCACCGTGGGCCGCTTCGGTGAAGAGGCTCTGGACAGCAGCAGCAAGATCAAGAGACGGATCGTCGAAGGGGCACGAACGAGAGCCTGACCTTGTCGCCGTCGGCGAGCCCCAGCTTGCGCCTCAGGTAGATGGGGGATATTACCTCCATGACGTTGTAGTCGTGTATGCTTCTCTCTGCGACGATGAGGGCGCCTTGCACCTCGTCGTTGATGGTCACGGGGTAGCAGTTGGCGGAGCCGAACGCCCGCTGCCCGTCCTTGAAGCCTTCGAGGTGTACACCGGGGCCGCTCTCCAGCCGCCTCCTCTTCTCGAGGTCGTCCTGCATTATCCTGACGTTCAGGGTGCCGGGGAAGGGCTCGAACCCCAGCTTCTCCGTTATCTGGCGCCTGTACCCTTCCTTGCTTATGTAGTAGGCGCCCTCGAAGAGCCCCGAGACCACGGTGCCCATGAACTCGATGGTGCTCGCCTCCTTGCCCTCCAGGTGCCACTTGAGCTCCTGCAGCACTTTGTCCAGCTCCGCCATCCCCTCCACAGTTACGCTGACCCTGCTCCCCCCGGACTCGATCCTCCTGTGTATTAGCCCCATCTTATCCAGGATCTGGAGGTGCCTGGACGCGGACTGCTGGCTCCCCCCCATTATCTTCGAGAGGTCCGTTGTAGAGATCTTGACGGCGTTCTTCGACGCGCCCAGTCTGAGCAGGGTGTACAGCGTGAACCAGATGTGGGGCTTTATCTCTACCAATGCTTTCAGAAAATGGGTAGGGAGTCATATATAACTCTTTTTTGGGTAGCCTAGCCCTTGGCCACTGCGATGGGGACGCTCACCATCACCTTCTCGGCGAGGCCCACCTCCTGGCTCACATCGGCCACCCTGTGGACGTCCTTGTAGCTGTCGGGGCTCTCCTCCTCCAGTATCCGCCCGCTGGCCGCCTTCACCACGATCCCCTTACGCTTCAGGTTGTTGATGATGTCGTTGGCCCTGAACCGCCTCCTAGCGCCGGCCCGCGACATCACCCGGCCCGCCCCGTGGGCTGTGCTCGCGAAGCTCCGCTCCTCGCCCCTCTCAGTCCCCTTCAGCAGGTAGCTCGCGGTGCCCATGGTGCCTACGAGGAGCACCGGCTGCCCGGTGACCCGGTAGTTCTGCGGCAGGTCCCTCCTGCCGGGGCCGAAGGCCCTGGCGGCGCCCTTCCTGTGCACCACCGCCTGCACCCGCCTCCCGTCGACCTCGTGCTCCTCCTTCTTCGCAGTGTTGTGGGTCATCCCGTAGACAAGCTCCATCCCCATGTCCTCGGCGCTACGCTTGAACACGTCCTCGAAGGCCTGGCGGACCTGGTGCATGATTATGTGGCGGTTGATGAACGCCCAGTTGACGGCGCAACTCATGGCCTCGTAGTAGTCCTCGGCCTCCTTACTCTTCAGCGGCGCGCAGACCAGCTCGCGGGCCGGTAGCTTCATGTTGTACTTGGTGGCCGCTCTGTCCATGACCCTAATGTAGTCTGTGGCGACTTGGTGGCCGAAACCCCTGCTCCCAGTGTGCACCCAGACCACCACCTGGCCAGGCTTGTTGATGCCGTAGACGCTGGCGTGGCCTGGGTGAAATATCTTGTCGACGCACGCGATCTCGAGGAAGTGGTTGCCCGCCCCGAGGGTGCCCAGCTGGCTGCTGCCCCGTTTCTTGGCTCGGGGGCTCACCTTGTCCGGGTTGGCCTCCTTCATGCAGCCGCCTTCCTCGGTGTGGCTGGCGTCCCTGTCCCAGCCGTAGCCCTTGTCTACGGCCCACTGGATGCCCTCGCTGATGGCTCTCTCCAGCTCTCTGGTGCTGAGCCTCATCTTGCTGCCCACGCCTACGCCGCAGGGCACCAGCTGGAATATCCTGTTGATGAGCTCCTGCTTCCTGGCGTCGACCTCCTTGTAGGTTAGGTCCGTCCGCAACAGCCGGACGCCGCAGTTGATGTCGTACCCGACGCCGCCGGGCGTGATTATGCCTTCGTCTGCGTCGAAGGCGGCGACGCCTCCGATGGGGAAGCCGTAGCCTTGGTGACCGTCGGGCAGCGTGATGCCGTACTTGATTATGCCGGGGAGCTGGGCGACGTTGACACTCTGGGTGAGTGTGTCGTCCCGCTTCATG
>JAEHCT010000158.1 GCA_020697635.1 Candidatus Bathyarchaeota archaeon | reverse complement strand
GCTTCACAGGCTAGATACAGGTTTTGACATATGTGACCCACCTCTAATGCAATGTCCTTGTGGGCTATGATGCTGTACCTCCATTCTCCCCTGTAAGGTATGATAGCCCATACGAACAACGCCGCGGCTTCTGAGACGAAGGATTGACCGGCGCAGGCCTCTGTCACAGTCTCCTCGTAGTCTCTGATCTCATGGAGGAACAGCAGTCTATGACTCAAGGCAAGGTACCTGTAGACCCCTTTTTTCAGCCCCTCGATGTTGTTCACAACTAGGTATGTTTCGAATGGATGTCTGGCTCCACCTGAGGGGACGGTCCTCCATGAACGAGTCTGGTCATCGTTGACGCGATGAAAGCCCTGGGTTGCCCAGAGTAGGAAAGACAGCTCATCCATCGACATGCTTCGTTCACTGTAGTTCCTGCGAGATTTTCGGTTGAGTATGGCATCTTGCAGGGAGGTATCCCTGTAGTCTAATTCATGGATCGGCGTTAGAGGGATTGTCTCCGAGTCAGATGCGTATGGTTTCTCGATGCTTGGGGGCGCCACTCCCTTCCCTTGGTCAGGCTCCCATTCGGGGCTGAGAGGAGTTAAGTCCCAGTCATGAGCCTTCAAGAAGCTGCGGTTCGCCTCAAGTTTTTCCTCAAGATTCATGGTTATTGAGCGCGGCGTACACGGTTATTAAATTATATTAAAAAAGATGTAATGGCGCAGGGAGTGGGATTCGAACCCACGCTCCCGGGTGGGAACCAGTTTTCAAGACTGGCGCCGTAGTCCGCTTGGCTACCCCTGCCCACCCACCAAAATACATGTCCACTGTAAAAACTAATCGCCCAGATACTCCTCGATCCGCATCTGGTTCCTGAGGGGCGCCACCACCACCGACACCCTCGGCGTCTCCCCCGGCCTCACGTACATCTTGACGCTGCTCTTCACCACCACCAGCTTGTCGTCCGTGTACGCCACCTCGTTCAACCCGTCCAGCAGCGCCTTCTCCAGGTTGTCAAGGTCCGGCGTCGTGACCACGTAGTTGTCCTTCCTCCGGCTCTTCGGCCGGCTCAGGTAGAACCCCAGGGTCAGAGCCACGGGGCAGTCGAGGGGCTCCTCGAAGTGCTTCGCGGCCTCCTCCCGGACCAGCTTCTCCCACGCCGTAACCTTCTTGGGCGTGTAGCTCCAAGTCCTCCCGCCCTTCCTCACAGTCCTCGGCCTCGCCTTGGGGACCGGGTCACCATCAACCTCGAAGCTCACCCTCTGCATGGGCAAGGTATACCGGTGCACCTCATAATAGCCTTGTCCTAGTAGAGGAGCAGCACAAGCGACACGCTGATGAGGCCGGTGAGGTAGATGCCGTCAAAGGTGCCCGCCCCGCCAATGCTGGCCACCGGGGCCCCTATCTCCGGGAGCTTCCCCAGGTTGAGGAGGTCGGCTCCGATTAGGGCCCCTATGGTTCCCCCCACGTACGCTATCTGGGCGGGGCAACTCATGGGGCTCACCAGGTCCACGAACAGCGTCGTCAACGCTGTGGTCACGGGGGGCCCGAACATGGGCGTCGCTATCCCCAGCCCCTTCACTATGCGGGCGCCCCTGTGGGTGGTGTAAGTGACCACGGCCAGGACCACGAGAAGCTGGAGGTAGCTCAAGGCCACGTCGGGGCTGTGCGCCGGTATGGACCACAGCACGAGGTACGTCGAGATGAGTATGGGCACCACGGCTCCGCCGAGGTTGACTGTGATGTAGGTCCGCCTTATCCCCATCTCCGTCCGAGGCAGCCTCCACGTCACCATCCAGAACTTGACTTCCCTGTACGTGTAGATAGGCACCCGGGCCTCCACAGTCGTCAAAGGGATGTTGATGTAGCTGCCCACCAGGCTCAGGAACAGCACCGCCCCGTACGCCTCAGGCGGCACCCCAACGGCGTCCACCAGGAGGTTCCTGAAGAAAGCCGTGAAGACGGAGCCCATGAGGACGAAGAGGAGGAACAGCACCCCGAGGTACAGGAAGCTGAAAGGCCTGAAAACGAACCTCCGGGGCTCAGAAGCCACATGAACACTCTCCGAGTCGTAAGATTAGGCGCCAACCCGGAATAAGTTTTCGGTGTTCCGGGTAGCGATCCCGGCTACCTCCCCGGGCTCCATCCCCTTTATTCCCGCCAGCGCGTGGACGGTGAGCCAGACGTCCGCCGGCTCAGACCTTCTCCCCAGCCTCCCGAGGTGCACGGGCGAGTCCGTCTCAACGAGTATGCGGTCCATGGGAGCCTCCGCGAGCACCGCCTTGTGCCCTTTGCTGTACTCCGCCGCCGGCGTCGCGGACACGTAGAACCCCGAGTCAAGTATCAGCCTCAGAGTCTCAAGCGGCCCGTCGTACCAGTGGAAAACGGCGCCCGGCACGTCGTACCGCCTTAGAATATCCAGGGAGTCCCTGTAGGCTGAGCGGCTGTGAACTGCGACGGGCAGCCTCTCCTCGGCGGCCACCTCCAGAAGCCCAGAGTAGAGGACACGCATGCTCTCCCTGACCTCCTCCGCCTTGGCGAAGGGGTACGCGTAGTCGAGCCCCACTTCGCCGACGAGGGCCACCTTCCCCGCGTTTTCCCTGACGAACCTCAGCGCCTCCCCGTGGTCAACCTTGAGCACCTCCGAGGGGTGAACGCCTATGCCGGGGTACACGTAGCCTTGATGCCTCTCGGCTAGCCCCAGCGCGTACGCGGACGACTCGACGTTGCCTCCGACGGCCACCACGGCGTCGACCCCCGCCTCCTTGGCGCGGCCTATGACCGCATCGGCGTCCCCGAGGCCCTCCATGTGGACGTGGGAGTCTATGACGCGCCTCAAAACAAGCACCCCATGGGGGTCAGCTGATCTTCTCTACCTGGATGTCCAGCTCGGCCCAGTTCCTGCTCCTGCTACGGTACGTGACCCTGTACGTCTCGTCCAGCTCGAACTCGTAATTTCCCGACAGCTTGAGCTTCCCGTTGCCGTAGCTGAACACCAGTGTGCTGTCCTCGGTGTGGTAGACCGCGAAGATCTTTGCCTCCCACACCTGCTCAGGGGGGTTGAAGTAGTTGACAGCCGTCACCACGAACACGACGCCCACAAGGAACAGCGCGGCCAGAAGCGCCGCCCGCTCCCTGCTGTCCATCTCGCCGAGCTTCATATCAACACAATTGCCGCCGCTCCGCTAAATAAAGTTCCCTATATCGCTAGATGATGGGGGCCAACAAGAACGCGGCGATGCAAGCCGCCGCCTCGAAGCCCACCAAGATGAGAACCACCTGAGGCTCCGTGTAGTCGCCCATCCGCATCACCAGGTGGGTGAGGCCCCTGACCCTCTCGCTCCGCGGCTTCACGGTGCCGTCCGGCTGAAGCACCCCGTAGCTCTCGGCCTCGAACCCGGACAACGCCTTCAGCACGGCCTCAGCCGCGTAGGGCACGAAGCACAGCATGGCGAACTTCTCCATGTTGCCTATCACAGCGACGCACGCGCAGACGGCGCCTATGGTGTAGTTGAGGTCCCCCGGGAAAACCTTCGCCGGGTACCAGTTGTACCTGAGGAAAGCGAGCAGAGCCGCCGCGAAGCACAGCGCAATCATCGCCGCGCTGTAGTGGCCATGCGTGTACGCGTACAAGCCGAGGCTCAGGTGGAGCACGAACCCCATCCCCGCCTCCAACCCGTTGAACCCGGCGAGGAAGTTGGTGGCGTTGCTGCAGCACAGCACCGCCAACGGCACAAGCACCAGTGGGTAAGCCAGCCCCAGCTCCACGCGTCCTATGAACGGCAACGTCATACGGCTCACGCCCGCGTTCACGGCGGCGAGGGGCACCGCCGCGGGGAGCGGGATGAAGAAGTAGAGCCACCTGGGTATCCCTATCTTCTTGTACTGCTCGAAGAAGCCCTCCCCCTCACGCCTCTTGATCAACGCCGTCAACGTGTCGAATATCCCTATGAGGGTGATGATGAGTATGGTGTTGAGGCTGGCGAGGATGTATATTATGCCCGAGAGCCTGGGCGGCACGAATATCTCCACGCCTATGAAGAAGAACACCCCCATCAGGAACCCGACGACGACGCCTGGGCCTCCCATGTCCGCCACCACCGTCTCTTCCTCCTTCATGATGTCCCTGCCCACGATGCCCGCCGCGTGCATGTACCTGTTGAAGTAGGGTATAATCACGTAGCTGACCGCGAAGCTGAGGGAGACCGCGCCTATGATGCTGACAGCGACTGTGTTCAAGGGTTACCCAAACCCATATTGCCTAGCTATTTTATCATACTTACCCTGAAACAGCCTCCGCCGACGGAGAAAACCATCTTGAAAGCCCTGATAGTCGA
>JAEHCT010000157.1 GCA_020697635.1 Candidatus Bathyarchaeota archaeon | reverse complement strand
GCGTCCCTCTCGTCGTCCTTGTCGTATGGCATGGCGTAGAACGCCTTCTGCTCTCCTGGCCAGTCCTTCAGGAAGAAAGCCTCGTCCCCGACGAGCTCCGTGAGGAGAGACTCCTGGGTCTTGGTGAAGTCGTCCCCCCAGAGTATGGTCTCGCCAGCGCACTGAAGCATCTCGATGGCCTCTGTGTAGGTGACCCGCCTGAACGGCGTCTTCGGTATGGTCAGCTCCCGCCCCAGAAGCTCCAGCTGCTCGGCGGTCTTATCCTTAGCCTCCTCCAGCATGTGGATCAGGGTCTTCTCCAGCACCGCCATCACCGTCTCGTCGTCCGCGAAAGCCTGCTCGATGTCCATCTGTCTGACCTCGTTGAGGTGGGTCGGCGTGTCGAACTTCTCGGCCCTCCATATCGGGGTTATGGTGAAAACCTTCTCGAAGCTGATGGCACACATCTGCTTGTACAGCTGTGGGCTCTGAGCCAGGTAAGCCATCTTCTCGAAGTAGGGGATGGCAAAGAGGTCTGCGCCGCCCTCGGATGCGCTGCCGATGATGCAAGGCGGCTGGAACTCCATGTAGCCGTCGTCCGTGAGGTACTCCCTGAAGCCCTTAACCAGCGCGTTCTGCACCCTGAAGATGGCGTTGGTGGTGGGGCTGCGGAAGTCGAGGAACCTCCAGTTGAGCCGCGTATCCAGGTCGCTCTTCTTGTTCTCCAGTATGTCCACCGGCAGCGGCTGCTGGGACCTGTTTATGACCTCGATGCCGTCTGGGAGGAACTCGACGCCAGCCTTCGCCACGTCGCTCTCGACCGCCTCACCGGTCACAGACAGCACGTCCTCGCGGCCGAGGCTCAGGTTGAACATCTCCGGGGTGTCCGGCTTGACCACCATCTGGATCTCCCCAGTCCTGTCTCTGAGGACGATGAAACGTATCTTCTTAAGGTCCCTGGTCCGGCTCACCCACCCGGCGAGGGTGATCCTCTCGCCCACGCGGTGCCTGGCCTCCTCGATGTAGGTGCGTTCAAACATCTCCCTGGCTTCCAGTGTTTACGAGGCTAGGAACAGTTGTAGTGTATAAAAAGTTTGGCGGTTAGTAGGCGTACTCGACGCGAAGATCCATTTTACGGACGCTCTTCGCGACGGACGTCAGCGCATGCAGCCGCTTCTTGCTCAATCGCCTCGACCCCCGGCCCTGTAGCACAACCCGGGTCTCGGTGCTCCCGTCAGGCAGCCAGATAATGTTTATGGTCACGATGTGCTGGTTGGAGAACAGCTCCTCGAGGAACTGTCTGTCCTTCGTCCCGGACTCGATGACCAGTACGCGCTTGTTAAACCTGTCCCCGAGATCCCTGGTGAGCCTCGGCTCGTAGTTGAACTTCGCCGCGTCCCCTTTTCCTACCACGAGGACGAGGAAACCGCCCGCGTCTAGAACGTTGTCGAGCCTCACCTTCTGGAGGAACTGGTTCTGGTTCTCCATCTCCAGCAGCGCCTTTGCTACTTCCATATACTTCTCGCTTACTTCGCCTGACTCCAACTTCGCCTGGCACTTCGAGCAGAGCATCCCGCTCTTTAGACAGAACTCGCATAGCTGTATTTGCACGTTGATGGGTCCTCCGGCGCGTCGGAGGGGTCAACGTGGATGATCTGCCCGTTCCACCTAAGCCTTGACGTGTATGCCAATTGTGCTTACGTTTGTGGGACCCCTGTCATCGGTCTCGATCCGCTCGGTGCCGATCTCGATCTTCACTACCTCCGCGTTGGGCATGAACCTGTTCCTGAGGACCTCGACGACGTCAACCGCGTGGCTGATGCTTCGGCCCCTCGCCTTCACGACGATCTCCCCGTGACCGCTCTTGAACAAGGTCATACATGCCAGTACGTAGTTGAGGACAGGCTTCCTTCCGATGAAAACGGTGTTAGATCTCTCCATCTTGACTCCTCATTTGCTAGTTTTTACGCTGGTGCGTAAGATAAGCATAACAAAAGGTTAAAAGGATTTTCCCTGAGCGTAAGGACGCTCAGCCACGAGTAAATACAGTTATTATACGTATTAAAATGAATAAAAACGGGTTTTATGCCAGTTTAAGCAACCTGCCGGGGGTTTGCGTCTGTATGTCTCCTTCCACGACGGTGGCGTTCTTGAGTTAACAGTCATGCTCCATGAACAATCGTTGAATAGTATGCGCGTATGAATTCAACGGTTACATCAGCGTAGCCGATATCTGTCGCTCCGCCACGGGTCCGCGGTGTTGCTGTACATGCCTGACTCCCAGTAGCCGAGCTTGTCCCTCTTCATGAAGACAATCCTGTTTAACCACATCGCCGACTTGTAGGCATACTTTTGTGGCACCACAAGCCTCATGGGGCCACCAAGGGGCTGGGGCAGGTCCTCGCCGTTCAGCCTGTGCGCCAGTACTATGTCGTCGCCTTCCAGTTCCTCGATGGGCAGACTCGTGGCGTAGCCGTCGTAGCACTCGAAGGAGACGTACCTCGCGTCTCGGGTGGGCTTCACCACTTCCATGAGATCCCTGAATCTGACCCCCTCCCACCTCTGGTCCTTGACGCTCCAGGTCTCGACGCAGTGGAAGTCGCTCACCGACTCGGTCTGGGGCAACGCCATGAACTCGTCCCACGTGAACGCCCGTGGCTTCTCCACCATACCCGAGATCTCCAGGCTCCACTCCGTCCTCTCGACATCTGGGAGCGTGCGGACGATGCCTGGGTGCTCCACGCCCCAGCCCAGTATCTTGGGTACCCAGCGCTGCCTCGGCGGGAGCCTTTCCCGCGGCTTCTCCTCCCTCCTCCTCCAGAGCATGGCGCTCAAGCAACGCATCAGGTGGGCGGGAATTAAAGGCTTCCAAGGCTTTTATGGAGCCACGCACGACTCCTTGTCATGGAGCAGCGTGAACGCGCAGAGGAGGTTATTAGGCGGCTGGAGGAGGCGTACCCCGACGTGAGCGGCACGGTGCTCAACTGGTCCACGCCTCTGGACCTCCTCGTGGCCACCATACTCAGCGCCCAGAGCACAGACGAGCAGATCAACAAGGTCACGGCTAGCCTCTTCAAGAAGTACAGGACAGCCGCGGACTACGCTTACGCGCCGAGGGAGGAGCTCATCGAGGGCATCAGGTCCAGCGGGTTCTTCAACAGGAAGGCCGAGGCCATCCAGTCATCCACCAAGACCATCGTCGAGGAGTACGGCGGAATGGTCCCGGACACCATGGAGGAGCTCACCAGGCTCAAGGGCGTGGCCAGGAAGACGGCGAACATCGTCCTCTCCGGGGCCTTCAACAAGACGGTGGGCATAGCCGTGGACACCCACGTCCTCAGGCTCAGCGGGCTGCTGGGGCTCACTGAGGAGAAGAACAGGGACAAGGTTGAGCGGAACCTCATGGCGCTCATTCCCCGGGAGAAGTGGTTCGCCGCCAACTACCTGCTCATCGAACACGGGAGAAGGGTGTGCAACGCCAAGAAGCCGGACTGTGAGGGCTGCACGCTGAACGACATCTGCCCCTCGGCGTTCACGTTCAAACACAACAAGAAAGAGTAGACTTTACCGCTCGTATATCTTCTTGTAGACCTTGGCCTTGCTGAGGGTCCTCTCATGCTCCTTACGCATGTACTCGTGCTCGGCTTCCCTACACTCCCTGACAGGCTTCGCCGGGACACCGAGAGCCAAGTGATTGGCCGGAATCTCGGCCCGAGGTGACACCAACGCACCGGAGCCGACAATGGAGCGCTCACCGATTACAGCGTTGTCTAAGACGATGGCGCCGATGCCTATTATTGAGCCCTTCTCTATCTTGGCGCCGTGCACCGTGGCGCCGTGGCTGACGATGACGTCCGACCCGATCTCGACCGGGTTCCCGGTGGGGGCCTCGATGAGGCAGCCCTCCAGCACCGTCGTACGGGCGCCCACCCTGACCGTGTCGTCGTCGCCCCTGATGACGGCGTTGGTCCAGACGTTGACGTCCTCGTCCAACGTTACGTCGCCGATGACCCAAGACCCGGGGGCCAGGAACACGGAGGGATGTATCCTTGGCTTCTTCCCCTCGAACTCTATCACTGACATGGCTTCACCGAGAAAAACCAAGCAGCGAGGATCGTGAAAAGGGTATCTGCTAGCTCATCAGAAGCATACGCTCGATGGCTTCCCGAGCCTTATCTGCCGTGTTCTTGGGCACCGTCACCACGTGCTGCTCCTTGAGCAGGGCCTCGTAGAGGTTGTCGAGGTCTATGCGCTTCATGGCGGCGCACTCAGAGCCACTCTTCGCGGGCAGGAAGGTCTTGTGGGGGTGCTCACGGCTAAGCCTGTCGATGAGGCCCTGCTCGGTCCCCACGATGAAGAC